>CAZHOY010000176.1:0-4196 GCA_964534695.1 uncultured Actinomycetota bacterium
CATTAATTGATTCTACTGAACTTGTTAATTTAATTATCCAGTATTATGACAATTTCGATAATGAAGCTAGAGGCCTAGTTCCTCTTACCAAAGTATATTGGCCTACATAAATATGAAATTTAGTCTGCAATATTTTAAATGCTATTTTTTTAAAGAGTATGACTCTAAAAGAAAAAATAATAGATTTACTAAAAAAGCAAAAAGGTTTAGAAGATAGGGAAATAACAAATATCTTATTTACTAAAGGTTATCCTCAGCAAAGTATAAATCAGGCCTGCAGATCTTTAGAAAAAGAAGGCATTTTAAATCGTATTCCTGAATTAGGTAAAATCAGGAATTACTATGTCAAAGATAGACCTATAATTAAAAAAAAGAATCCACAACAAAAGTCGATAGATAATAACTACTTGAGTGAAGATCAAATTAAAAAAATTTTAGAAAATTTTTTATATAACAAAGGATGGGCTACAAACATTGCTTGGGGAAGGAAATCAGGCCCCGATATAGTAGCAGTAAGAAACACAGAAAAGTGGATTATTGAGGTAAAAGGATGCGGTTCTTTAAATGCAATGCGTGTGAATTATTTTTTAGGAGTTCTGGGAGAAATACTTCAGAGAATGGATGAAGAAGATGCAAAATATAGCATAGCTTTTCCTGATTTAAAACAATTTAGGAATCTATGGGAAAGGTTTCCAAGTATTGCAAAGAGAAGAACAAAAATTACATCTTTATTTATAGATTCTGTTGGTAATATTGTTGAACAAAAATAATTTGAAAAAGCGAAGATAACTTTTATAAAATAAATGGAATTTGAATTTAAAAATGAAAGAAAAAGAAGGATTTTTGAATTCCTAAGAGAAATAGATGAAAAGATTGGAAGCATATATTATGGTGCACTAGTTGTTTTAGAAGATAAGAGTAATCCGCAAAGAATTTCACAATCAGCACATTCCTTTAGAGAGATTGCATGTGTAATATCGAGAAGTTCAAGCAAGCCAAGAGATAAAGAAGAGGCTCTCCCGAAGAAACTATCTGAAGTATTAGATCCTAGAGGGGGAGCTCACAATTTATTGGATATTTATAGAGTATGGAATAAGTATCAAAGAAGGTTCGCAAATATTTCACATCACGGTGAAGAAATGTCAGATGAGGAATTTATAACTTTTGTGGAAAAGTTTGAAGAATATTTAATTGAAAATGTTCTTGTATCGAAGAAAGTAAGATTAGAAGAGATTGATAAATTTATAAAAAATAAAGAAAAAGATATCAAAAAACTAAAAACTTTGATTTCGGTTGGCTATACAACTTATAGCTATTTTTTTAATAATGCAGATCAAGATTATCTAGAGTTTTTATATGGTAACAATTTCTTTAAGGATGTGCCTAAAGCAAAATCTGATGGTCAGTATATTAGTTTTCCATTATGGCCTGAATCAAGATATTTAGTTCGTGCTGCAATTGGGAAGCCAGAAATTGTGATGGATATAATTAAAAGTCTCGTTTTATCAAAAGATAGCAATCCAAGAGTGCTGGAGGATTTTACCGAAGCTGCAATAAATATGCCTACTACTATTACAGCTAGAATTGTTGATAAGATAAAAAAGGAAAATTGGATTGAAAGTCCCTATCACTTGGCTCTTCCTATAAAATTTAATGACCTTTTAGCAAAGTTAATTAAGGATAAGGAATATAAAAATGCTGTAAAGTTAGTAGCAACTATTTTAAAGGTGAGATTGAAAAAAAATCCAACTGAGAGTGATTATGCATTATCGAACAAGGAGGCCGAGGGGTATATTGAAGATTATGACTATGGAAGGATTCTGGAAACTATTTTGAAAATTCCCGATTGTGATTTAAAACCTTTTTTAAAAACGTTAATGAATATTTTAGGGGATTCGATCGAATTAGAACTAAAGTCCAATAAATTCAATAGTAAAGATAAGTTAAATGATGCATCGTATTTATGGAGGCCTTCAATAGAAGAAAGCGAAGATAATTGGAATTTTAGAGACGTTAAAGAAAAATTAGTTGGTTGTCTAAGAGAATTACTTGAGAGGTATATGACTTATGCAATGGGAAAAGAAAAGATTGATTTAAATAAAGAATTAGAAGGAATAGTTGCTTATAATCCTGGGTATTTAATTTTTAAAAGATTCAAACTTCATATGTATAGACTTTTTAAAAACTCTTTTAAACCTCAAATAGAAAATGCTCTAATAAGATATTTTGATTATTGGCCTATTAAACGTGAATATATTTTACTAGTTAAAGAATCTTTTGGAGAAATCAATAAAAAGGTTAAAAATAGATATTTTGAACTTATAAAAAAGGGTCCAAAGGAAAAAGAAAAAGATGTAGAGGATTGGAAAATCAGGAAATATATACTAGTTAAAAAATACTTATCAAAAGTCCAATTAAATGAACTGAATAAATTATTAGGAGATAAACCAGAACCTCAAATTTCTGAATATCTAGTGAAGTCTGGATTTACTTTTGTGGGCCCTAACTCTCCCATAAATAGAGAGGATATGATCAGCAAAAACATAAATGAAATTATCAGGTATTTGCTAGATTGGGAACCAAATAAAGATATATATGCCCCCACTTCCGAAGGTTTGGGAAGAGTTTTAGAACAAGTTGTTGAAGAGAAAACTGAAGATTTTTCATATAAATCAGATAAGTTTCTAGATCTGAAAATGAAACCTGTTTATATATATCATTTATTCAATGGATTTAGAAACGGCCTTAAAAAGGATTCAAATATAGATTGGGATAAAGTAATAAATCTTGCTTACACAATAATAAAAAGAGCAAAAAATGAAGAATTAATTGAATTTAAAAGCGATAACGATGACTTTGAAATTAATTGGGATGGTGTTTTTAAATCAATAGCCGATCTTCTAAAAGATGGACTGGTGAGAAATAAATTGGCTCCGATTCTAAAGCACAGAACTGATATCTTTGAAATTATTGAATTTTTATGCAACCATCCAGAACCTGATATAGATTATGAAAGACAATATGGAGGAGACAATTTAGATCCTTTTACAATGTCAATAAATACTGTAAGAGGCACAGCTTTCCATGCTTTATTTTCATATATAATCTGGTGTAACAATCTGTTAAAAGATAATAGTAATAAAACTATATTTGACGAAGCAAAGAAAATATTAAATGACCATCTTGATTGCAATATTGAGCCCACATTAACAATACATTCAGTATACGGATATTATTTTCCTTTATTGCATTTTTATGATTATAAATGGGCTAAAGAAAATATATCTAAAATATTTCCGAAAGACGATTTAGGGAAAAGATATTCAGCATGGGAAACTTATTTATCCAATAATATATATTATGATATTTTTAAATTATTAGAAGATAGATACGAGTGGGCAATTGATGAATTATCTTCAGTGCCAGAAAGACGATATTGGATAGACCCTGTTACTAAGCTGATTAATCACTTAATGATTATTTATTTCAATCACAGTGAAGACTCAATCTGTAGGAAGTTTTTTTCAAAAGCAACTGATAATCAGAAAGGGATGGCTGTAAGCTTTATAGGTAGATACTATATTTATAATAAAAAAAGTGAAGTAGAAGAAATACAGGACATTGATAGGTTTAAGGAATTTTGGGAATGGAGATTAATAGGTTCTAATAGTATTGATGAACTTAAAGAATTTGGTTGGTGGATAAAGAAAGATATTTTTGACAATGAATGGTTATTGAAAAGACTTCATGAAACTTTACTGAAAACAAAAAGTATAATAAGTGCTGAGATAGAAGTAATTGAAGAATTATTAAAATTTGTTGATGAGTATCCGCTTCAAACATCAGAAGTTCTTTATTTTATGATTAAGAGCAAGAACCCAGAGATGCATTATATGATTTTAGAGGGCACTGTAAAAAAATTAATCACTAAATTAAATTCTTGTAAAATAGAGGAAGTAAAAAAAACCACGGAAAAAACTGTAGATTATCTTATAAGCTTGGGATTTGAAGATTTTAAAGACATTTATTAGAAAAGTTATTGTCAAGAATTTCTAATAACTAGCACTAAGGTGAAATAATACATTATTTATTAAATTTTATTAAATGCAATTTCGATGGAGCTATATAACTCACTTTTTATACAAAGTACGAATTTTTAAATGTATAATAAATACAGGGTTTAAGCTATATAACAA
>CAZHOY010000177.1:0-4150 GCA_964534695.1 uncultured Actinomycetota bacterium
GATTGAAGAAGTGTTTAAGAGAAAAATATCAATAAAAAAGAAAACTTATTTTTGTAAACCCGTGGTCTGAGAATGGGGAGTATTTAGTAATTATTAGGGTAAATAACTGTCTATTATTTGGATAAATTTCTCATCATAACTATCAATATTTCCATATGATAATGAAGGATCCTTCCAATATTTTCCATGAAGCCTTACCCATTCTTTAATCGCAATATAACCTTCAATTTTATTTTTGTTGTAATGGTAATGCGAAGCTAAATCGGATAAAAAATTGAAAAGCAATTCGCAATAAACATCATATCTAAGATATTTTTCATCATTACGATCAAAATTACTTTTCCATCCATTTGTAAAATCTTCACTCTCAAGATATGGATATTGTATAGCAATTTTTAATATCGATTCTAGTTGGTTATCAATTTTTGCCTTCTTATTTAATCGAGTTATCCAAATTGATATTACCGTAAATATAGTTGCGGAAATCAATGTCGCAATTGCAGCTGAGGTTATTGTTATTTCCATATAATTAAAGTTGTTAATTAGTATGCATGAACTTAATATGATTAAATTATGAGTCTCCCCCGAACCCCCTCATTTCAACATAAACACTTATATTTGATTAATAAGTTGTCCAGTCTCACTAGACCATCTCATTACTGATACCAGTTATTTAAATCTAACAAGTGAAATAAATTTGATTGTGCTCACATTTAACGCAACGCCGGATTAAAGTACATCCTGTTGTACGTATTCTAAAATTACATCGACCTATATAACTTTCTTTGCATTGCTCATTATATGATGGCTGGTTGGTGAAAATCATAAGGCATTCACCGTCAGAAATTATTTGCTCCGTAATTCTCATGTACGTAGTATTATTCAAGTCTACATATCCTAACCATATTATTAAACCTATGATATTTATTCTCAACCTTCTTAATGTTTGATTGATCTCATATTTAACATTTTGTTTATATGAAATACCAATATATAATAATGCATTTCCTCTTAAAAAGGCATAATAATATGTGTCATAACGCAAGGTAAGTTCATTATAACTGGTTTTAATCCAATTGATCTTTAGTGTTTCCATATCTCTTATTAAAATTTTTACAGCTTTCATTCTTAATTTTTTGTACCAAAGATTTTAGATCCTAGGTAAAGATGTATAGGACTAAAAGAAGCACTGCAAAACCGTACCTAAGTTTATGATTTAGGAACAAATTATTAATTCCACTTACTCTTTTTCTAAATTGGAATCCATTTCCGTCCAGAAAAAGAATAAATGCTTTCATAGCTTCTTCTGAAGATTGAATTAATAAGGAAGTAGCATGACCGTATGAACAATTGCTCGCTAATGACTTTGCATCATTATATAAACTATTTGCATTATCCATTAAGGAATTAAAGGCATCAATACATTCTGCATTTGTAAGCACAATAAAGCTCTTCTGCCCTTTAAATTTTGACATTATAAATCGTTTATCTCCTTTTCAATTGATCTAAATCTGTCTTTTACTTCTTCTCCAGAATAGTAGGTAAGCAAATCTATCTTAGATAGTGTCCCATCTTTTAGAAATTTCCTCAAATACTTTTGGTTGAATTCCATTAAGAGCATAGATTTATCAAGTTGTTTTAGAATGGATTTATTGTTTTCGATATTGCTTTCTACTAATGATTTAATTGAAAGAATTTCATTTATATCTTTTATGATTCTATTTATGATTATCGAGAGTAAATCTTTATCAAGGTCAACTTCTTTTGCATTAAGTAAAATATCTCTAGCTAGCAAATATGCAATTGCTAGATTTGAATAATTACCTTTTTGTGAATCAATAACTGCAATAAAACCAACTCCATGTATATAACCGACATTCTCAAAGTTTTTTAATATACTGCTATCAATTAAAGAAATATCAAATACTATTAGACTGATTTTTGATTCTCTGTTTGCTTGTGCTTCAAGTAATTGATTCCAGGCTGAGTCATATTTTTTAATAAAAATGTCTTTGGAATCAATTTCACCTAGTTTTATGCTTTTGTCAAACTTACATTCAATTGCAATCTTCATTTCTGAATCTCCATTAACCTCACAAATAATATCACCTGTCTTGTTTTTTGGAATTATTCCTGCTTTATTTCCAATCAAAACTGCTTTATCATTAATTTTTTTCGTGCTAAAGAAATTATTGAGGAACTCAGCAATATCATCTTCTGCCATTGTGCCTTTGATTGTTGATTTATAGAAAAGCTCCTTTTTCATTTCGAAAATCATTTTAAGGTTTTCCAATTCTGTACCCAATTCGTTTGAGGTTTTAGAAAGGAATGAGGATAACCTATCTTCCATCAATGCAAGGACACCAATATAGATTGCTTTTAATAATTTTTCATTTCTTTCTGCAATAGACAGTTTGTTAAAGAAATTAAAAACTATCTCGTTCTCGATTTCAAATTCTTTTACTTCGACTCGACGTAATTGGTTATTGAGTTTAATAATTGACATAACTTCCAGTTTTTAAAAGATTCTTCAAAAAATATTTCTTCAATTATTTTTTTCCAGTTTTCTTGAACTCCATCCCATCCTTTTGATTCAACCCAATTGTTTTTTATAAATAGATATGCATTAAATGGTTTATCAGTTGAAGGAGGCGTGTATCCTAAAACCTCTTCAATACAATTTGGAAACATATATCTGCGATTTGCTGAGCTAAGTGCGTTCAAAATAGGATCATTAAATTTGGTTGCACCTGCTTTTGAATCCTGATCATGAATTACATATGGATCAATTGATAATGCTCTAAGATATTTGATCAAGGCGATTATTGCTGGTTTGCCTCTAGCTTTTATGATTTGAAAATTTGATAAAACTAATTTTCGTACGGATTCAGGCATCCTTTTAATTGTTTCCTTCAAAACAATTTCTTCAGTGTCCCCCTCCACAATTATAATATTTTTTGCAAAGAAAACTCTTGAAACATAGTCATCCATTTTAAGAATGAATTTTATTAAGTCTTTGTCTTCTTCAATTAAATCTTGAAACGCTTTCGTTATATTAAAAGGAATTGATATACTAGTTAAAAATTTTATTGATATATTTTGTTGTACAAGTTTCATCAAGTTCAGTACCTGCCTGGGATATTTTGGTTGGTCTAAATTCTTCCCTAAATCAATCATATATGGGGAATGGGTTGAGGCAATTATTTGTGATGTTGAAGATGTTGCTAGATTATAAATCTCATCTCTCATATTGTTGGCGGCATTAGGATGAAGATAAATTTCTGGTTCTTCAAAACCAATAATAAGTGTCCTTGTAAAATTCTCTTCACCTTCCTGCTTAGTCCTTTCAAGAAAGGTTTCCCTATACCTTAGCAAAGCAAAAACTGCCGAACGAATAGTCCCCATTCCTTGTTTATCGGTTGGGGTTCTTACATTGCTTGACATCTCTACATTGAAACTTGGAACGATAGAATTGTCAGGATTACTCAGAGTCGTATTAACATGTAATGATGATTCCGGAAATACATTTCTCAATGTTGAATTTACTTCAATCATCATCTTGCCAAATTCCTGTTTTGAATCATCAGGATTTAGTTCAGATGCGAGTAGATCAAGAAATTCTTGGGCCTTTTTATAATTTGCTGATCTGTCCCTTACTTCCTCAAATAACTCTTTCATTGTTTTTTGTAAAGTACCGCCCTTCTGATATATTTCATCTTTTCTGTCTTCTGCTGGGATTAACAAGAATTTTGGAATACGTTTTAAAATATTGCCCTGAATGCCTCCAGGATTTTTAAACCAAGTTTCTGTACTTGTGTCTGTAATCCATAATTCAGGTAATTCTCTCAACCCATCAATGGTGGACTGGGTAGATAATCTATGTCCCGGAGAAAAATCAGGTAAAACTTTTTTTAGAGATTCTTCTGAAAGACCTTTCTCAAGTAGATGATTTATTGTTGTTGCCCCATCATATTCTGGTTTGAGTACTTGATGATATTCTTTCATCTCATAAACTGTTGGACCATTAAGAGGGTAAGTTTTCCTGTAAATGATTGAATTAATTAGGTTGCCATAAACATCCATTGTTTTAATTATTCTTCCTTTAAATCCTCTCCAATTTTCTGCTTCATCGGGTATATCAAAAAATGTA
>CAZHOY010000178.1:0-2062 GCA_964534695.1 uncultured Actinomycetota bacterium
ATGCTTGGAGGAAGTTAAACTGTAAACACCAAGCTTAGATAGTACAATTTATTTAAAAAGGTAAGAAATTATTATATTAATATAAAAAAGGTAGAAAATGATAATTGATGTTCATACACATCCAGGATTTATAAAAGAAATTTCAGAGGATTCTGAAAGAGTGGCCTTTCGGCGTAAATATTTCGGCTTATACAAGCAGCATATATGGCCTGTAGAACTTTTTATTCGCCAGCTTGACGCAGCCGGAATTGATAAGGCAGTACTTTTACCAGAGGACCTGACAGTTCGCTATGGTGACACTATCGTATCTAATGAAGAGATAAGCCAATTGGTTTCTCTGCGCCCTGATAGGTTTATAGGCTTTGCCAGCGTTGATCCATTACGTAAGGACGCAATAGAAGTGCTCGAATATGCTTTCGCTGTTCTGAAACTATCTGGATTAAAACTTAATCCCGCTGCTCAGCGTTTTTATCCTAATGATAAAAGTCTACAACCTATTTATAGAAAATGCATACAGTACAAGAAGCCAATCATTTTCCATAGTGGTATGTCGTGGGAGCCAAATGCGCCATCAAAATATTCACAGCCGTTGTTGTTTGAAGATATTGTATTGGCAAACCCTAAGTTAAAGTTTTGCTTGGCACACTTCGGGTGGCCCTGGGTACAGGAGACAGCTATGTTAGTGCTTAAGTATCCAAATATATATGCCGATACAGCACTACTATATTTCGATTCTCCCAAGGAATTCTTAAAGCATATTTTTGGAAGTCAACTGGGACAGCACTGGATAGATCGCAGTCTCGCAGAAAGGGTTATGTTTGGCTCAAATTATCCGCGCATAGAACAAGCCCGTATGCGTACAGCAGTAGAATCACTTGAACTTCGTCCAGCGACACGTGCAAAAGTGCTTGGTGGCAATGCAATTAAATTTCTGGGAATGGAGGACATAGTAAAATGATCAAACTTTCAAGTATTTTCCTGCTAACAAAAGAACATTTTGACTTGTTAAAGATTACAGAGAAGGTGAAAGATCTCGTCAAGCAGCCGCATGTACAATCAGGTTTAGTAGTAGTTATGACCACACATACAACTACAGGCATTATGGTAAATGAGGGTCTGCCTTGTCTTGAAAGCGATATCAAAACAACTCTTCGCAATCTTGTACCAGACGATTACCCTTATGTCCATGCGCACTGGTTACCTACTTACGGTCGTACATCAGCAAATGCAACAGGACATCTGCGTTCTATGCTTGTGGGTAATAGCTGCACTTTCCCTATTGAGAACGGTAAAATGGTACTTGGTGATGCCCAGGATATCTATCTTGCAGAATTTGACGGACCTCAAAAACGAAAAATTTATATTGAAGTTATAGGAGAATAGCTAAGTGGAGAAAATAAAAAGGCTTAAAGATAAAGTAGTTCTTATTACAGGCGGCGCACAGGGCTTAGGAGAAGCACTCGCGGTACGTGTAGTAGACGAAGGTGCTAAGGTTATAATTACAGACATAAATATTAAGCGAGCTCAAGTTGTTGCCGACCGTTTAAATACGATAGCAGTGCGGTGCGACGTAACAAAATATGAGGAATGCACAGCTGCAGTAAAAAAAACAAATAACAAATTCGGACATATCGATGTTTTGATTTCCAATGCAGCAATATGGATCTCCGGTGCTATTGAAGAGTTTGATCCCGAAGAATGGAAAAGAGTAATCGATGTAAACCTTTGCGGTGCATTTAATATTATGAAGGCAGTTTCGCCAACAATGATGAAGCAGGGCAGTGGTTCCATTATCCAAATTAATTCAAAGTCTGGTAAAAAGGGATCATTCAAAAGTTCTGCTTATCCTGCGTCTAAGTTTGGAGGTATAGGGCTGGTACAGAGTCTTGCTCTAGAACTTGCACCATATCAAATACGAGTAAATGCAATCTGTCCGGGTAATATATTTGAAACCCCGATGTGGGAAAATGGTTTATTCAAAAAACTGGCCCAAGAACAAGGTATTACAAAGGAAGCTTTGCGCCGAAAGTATATCAATAAAGTACCACTTAAGCGCGGCTGC
>CAZHOY010000178.1:2072-4149 GCA_964534695.1 uncultured Actinomycetota bacterium
AGACGTGGCAAACGTTCTCGTATTTCTTGCTTCCGATGAAGCAAAATATATGACCGGTCAGGCAATTAACGTCACTGGCGGCCAGGAAATGATATAGAACTCCGATAAAAATAAAGAACTCTCTAACACAGAAATAGATTTATAACTTAAAATTTAATTGAAAGAGAAAAAATAAAATGAGACAGGCTCTTATTCTGGGAGTAGATTTAGGAACCTCAAGCTGTAAAGTTGTAATAATTAATAATAAAGGCAATGTTATTAGTTCAGCTAAAGAGCAATATCCGACCGCCTATCCTTCTCCTGGGTGGGCAGAACAAGATCCTAACCTATGGTGGAGAGTATTTAAATCATCGATTAAAAAAGCAATAGAAAAGAATAATATAAGAACTGAAGATATTGCTTCTATCGGAATTGACTCTCAAAGTAGTTGTTTGGTAGCTATAGATAAACAGGGAAGAAGCTTATGTCCAGCTCCTATATGGACTGACCGTAGGTCTACAAACCAATGTGAATGGATTAACAGGGAAATAGGTAAAGATTTAGTTCTTAGAATAAGCAAAAATAGAATTGATCCTTCTAACATAGCTCCTAAGATTCTATGGTTAAAAGAAAATAAACCCGAAGTTTATAAAAAAACTTGGAAGTTTTTACACCCTAATGGGTATCTCATCTATAAATTAACCGGTATACCTTCTATGGATCTTTCTGAAGGTTGCCTAACTCAATTATTTGATGCAGATAAAGATGACTGGTCTTCTCTTCTACTTGACCAACATAATATTCCTCGTAGATTATTACCAGATGTTTATCCATGCCATGCCGTAGTGGGTAAAGTCACCAGCAAAGCAGCAGAAGAAACAAAGCTTGAAGAAGGAACACCTGTAATAGCAGGTGGAATGGATACACCTATGTCTGCTCTTGGTGCTGGAGTCATTAAAGAAAAACAGGCTTATGTATCAGCGGGCACAGTTACTGCTATAGGAGTATGTTCCAAGACACCTATAGAATCACCACTTTTTTTCTGTACTAGACATGTAATTCCTGAGAAATGGCTTGTAGTGTCAGGAGTAGATTATGGAGGAGCAGGACTAAAATGGTTTAAAGATAAATTAATTGCTCCTTTAGCTAAAGGTGAGGATTTGTATAAGTTTTTAGTGAAACAAATGGATAATATCCCAGCTGGGTCCAATGGTTTGATATTTCTTCCATATATGGTAGGCCAAAGGTCTCCTCTTTGGAATAATAATAACAAAGGTGTCATTTTTGGACTTTCCCCCGATCATGGAATAGGTCATTTCGTTAGAATGCTTATGGAGGGCAGTGCTTATGCTCTTCGAAATGTTGTGGAACTTATCGAAAGCAAAAGTGATTACATTGAAGAATTAAGACTTGTGGGAGGATGTACTAAAGTAGAATTATGGAATCAGATTTTCTCTGATGTAATCGGTAAAAGGATATTAGTAAATCAACAAGAAAATACAGCGTTATCTTCTGCTTTATTAGCTGGAGTTGGAGTAGGTTTAATTAAAAGTGTAAATGAAGCAATTAAAATGGTTAAACCATTTAAAGAATACCTCCCTAATTTAAAAAATAAAGAAATATATGATGGTCTATACAAGATTTTTAAAAAAGTCTATTTTAATCTTCTTGAAGCATTTAATTCTTTAGCAAATTTAGAAAATAAAAACCCTATTAAATAAATAAGAATAGGAAATTAAGCAATTAGAAATACAATTTCTTAAACTGGTAAGCTAATGGAAAAATTTATAGAAATTCAAGAAAAAAGTATTATTACAATTATGGAAAATAAAAGAACTGTGATAAAATATTTTTCCATATAATCAATAACACTAATACAAGTGAAAAATAAACAATGGTCAAAAGATTCTCGGAAGAGAGAAAAATAAAAATAATTGAAGAAATTGAGCAACAAGAAAGAGTTTTAGTCACTGATCTTGCAAGAAAATTTAATGTGTCAGAGACTACCATTAGAAGAGACTTGGATGAGTTAGCACATGACAAATTAATAATAAGAACTCATGGTGGTGCTTTAGTATTTAATAAATTTTCTCAAAGC
>CAZHOY010000179.1:0-4115 GCA_964534695.1 uncultured Actinomycetota bacterium
CTCGGCCCCGGAGACTTTACCGGCACCAGGATAGGAGTCAGTGTGGTAAAAATTTTATCCTGGCTGGAGAAAAAACCCGCTTTTGGCATAAATTCGCTGGATGTTTTTGCGCTGGAAATTTGCTTAAGAAAAAGCAGTTTTATTACCCGTTGCCTCAGTAAAAATATACCGGTAATGGTAATGCCCTGTCTTGATGTCAGGAAGGAAGAAGTTTATTTTACTTTCTACAATCTAATTCTCAAACCCGGTTCCGGAAATGAATTTATGGCTGGTATTAAAGCCGGGGGCGGGCATTTTTTTTTAAATAGAGCAGGTAAAAATTTCTTAACACACAATAATGACCTTAAAGACCTTTTAAGCAGATTAACCAAAAATGGGATTTTAAAGGTGCCTGACGGCGGGGGTGAATATAGAGATCCTAAAATATTAATTGGAGGGAACTGTTACCCAGGTTATAGCAGGATATTATCAGATATAGCCAGGCAAAATAGGATTTTTAAGGTCGATAGGAAAACAATTCTTCCCAGGGCAAGGCATTTAAATACCTGTGCTTATTTTAATACAAAAAAGAAGGTAAAAACTGTAAATCTTGTTCCTGTTTATGTCAGAAAATTTGTGCCTTTTGGTAATGGGTAAAAATACATCCGGCTGTACTGGGAAGATGAGACGATGAGATAATTAATATTTAAAAAAATGGACATCAGAAAGAGAAAAAACAAAAAAGACGTGCACATATTGGGTATTGAGACCTCTTGCGATGATACCTGTGCCGCAGTGGTAAAAAACGGTACAGTAGTGCTTTCAAATGTGGTTTCCTCTCAGGATGAGATCCATAAGAAGTATGGCGGTGTTGTCCCCGAGATAGCATCAAGGAAGCATATAGAAGTAATAGATATAGTAATAAATGAAGCACTGGAAAAATCAGGCATTGGTTTTGGCAGCATTGATGCAGTCAGTGTTACCAATAGGCCCGGCCTTATCGGATCTCTGCTGGTAGGGGTGGGAGCAGCCAAAGCTATCAGTTATTCCAAAAATATACCGCTTGCGGCTGTAAATCATCTTGAGGCTCATATTTATTCCAATGTTCTTAAAAACCCGGATATCAACGGGGGATTTATAGGGCTTATTGTTTCTGGCGGGCATTCAAGCCTGTATTTTGTCGATGAAAGCTGGAATATAGAGGAAATAGGGCACACTGTAGATGATGCGGCAGGAGAAGCGTATGATAAAATTGCCAGATATATGGGCCTAGGCTACCCCGGAGGTCCCATAATAGATAGAATATCTAAAAAGGGGGATCCATATTATATAGATTTCCCAAAGCCTATGATGGATAGCGGAGATTTTAATTTTAGTTTCAGCGGGCTTAAAACATCTCTGATTTACAGGACAAAAAAAGATAAAAAACTTATGGCCCAAGAAAATATCCCCAGCCTTGCTGCCAGTTTTCAAAATTCCATAGTTGAAGTTTTGACTGAAAAAACTATTAAAGCCGGCAGGAAATTTGGCCTGAAAAAAATTCTTATCAGCGGTGGTGTTGCTGCTAACGGAAGGCTTAGAAAAGAGTTTGAAAAAAAAGGTAGAGAAAACAACATTAAAATTTTTATGCCTCCTGTTTATCTGTGCATGGATAATGCGGCAATGGTTGCCTGTCTGGGTTATTATAAATATCTGGAAGGGAAATTTGATAATCTAAAAGTAGATGTCTATTCCAAAAGCGACATTTAATCACATGTAATTTAAAAGCTGGTTGTGTGCATCCCTAATTTTCTTTAAAAATTAAAAATTTCTTGGGTTTTATTCTTGATTTTTTAATTCCATTATATTATTATCTTTCTGTGTTAGCAGTCTATGTATGAGAGTGCCAGCTTTATTATGTGTTTTTGCATAAATGTGTGATGTTTTTTAAAAAGGAGGGAAAGTAATGGGATACAAGCCACTTGGTGACAGATTGTTGGTAAAACCAAAACCCAGTGAAGAAAAGACAAAAAGCGGAATTGTTCTTCCGGATTCTGCAAAAGAGAAACCCCAGGAAGGAAAAGTAATTGCAGTTGGCGAAGGAGCAAAGGATGATAAAGGCAAAAAGATTACTATGGAAATAAAGGTTGGCGATGTAATTCTTTATTCCAAGTATTCAGGAACGGAAGTAAAAATCGACGGCGAAGAGCATCTTATTATAAAAGAAAGCGATGTTCTGGCCATTGTGAAGTAAAAATTTTATTTTTAAAGGAGGTTATAAATTATGGCTAAAGAGCTTAAATATGATGAGTCCTCAAGGAGAGCCCTGGAAAGAGGAGTTAATATAATTGCAGATGCAATTAAAATTACACTCGGGCCCAAAGGAAGGAATGTTGTGCTGGATAAAAAGTACGGTGCCCCTACCATTACCAATGACGGGGTGACCATAGCCAGGGAAATTGAAGTTGAGGATGTTTTTGAAAATGCAGGAGTTCAGCTTTTAAAAGAAGTTGCAACCAAAACCAATGATGTTGCAGGAGACGGTACTACCACAGCAACACTGCTGGCACAGGCAATGGTAAAGGAAGGATTGAGAAACGTGGCTGCAGGAGCCAATCCTCTGATGCTGAAGAAAGGTATGGAGGAAGCGGTTAATATAGTTGTGGAACAACTTGGCCAGATGAGCCAGGATATTGCAACGGACAAGAAGAAGATAGCCGAGGTTGCAGCTATTTCTGCAGCAGATGAAACCATCGGCCATACCATAGCTGATGCCATGGATAAGGTAGGCAAAGACGGAGTTATTACAGTTGAAGAATCAAATAAGTTCGGCATCGAAATAGAATTGGTTGAGGGGCTGCAGTTTGATAAAGGATATCTTTCTCCCTATATGGTAACTGATGCCGAAAGAATGGAAGCAGTTTTAAATGAGCCTTACATCTTTATTTCAAATCAGAAAATAGCAGCAGTAGGCGATCTGGTACCTATTCTGGAAAAAATCCAGAAGTCCGGTAAACCGCTTCTTATAATTGCCGAGGATGTCGAAGGAGAAGCACTGGCAACTATTGTGGTCAATAAATTAAGAGGAACACTTACTGCTGTGGCAGTGAAAGCTCCCGGATTTGGCGATAGAAGAAAAGCTATGCTGGAAGATATTGCCATAGTGACTGATGGAAAAGTAATAAGTGAGGAAATTGGAGTAAAACTGGAAAATGTTACCCTGGACATGCTTGGTTCGGCCAGACAGGTCAAGGTAGATAAGGAAAATACAACCATAGTAGAAGGAAAAGGCACCATAGGAGCCATAAAGGGAAGAATAAAGCAAATCAAAAACGAAATCGATCAGAGCGATTCGGATTTTGATAAAGAAAAACTTCAGGAAAGGCTGGCAAAGCTCTCAGGCGGCGTAGCGGTAATAAGAGTCGGTGCTGCTACTGAGGTGGAGCTGAAAGAGAAAAAACATAGGATAGAAGATGCCCTTTCCGCCACCAAAGCTGCAGTTGAAGAAGGAATCGTTTCAGGCGGAGGCGTGGTACTTATAAATACGATTCCAAAGATTGATCTCAGTAAGTTTAACGGAGATGTAAAAACCGGTGCAGCTATTGTGGCCAAGGCTTTAGAGGAACCGCTGAGGCAGATTGCCGCCAATGCCGGCATGGAAGGCTCGGTTGTGGTAGAAAAAGTAAAAAACTTGCCTCAGGGCGAAGGTCTGGATGCTTTAAACGGTGTGTATGTGAACATGATAGATGCCGGGATCATAGACCCTGCTAAAGTTACCAGAAGTGCGCTTCAGAATGCAGCATCTATAGCGGCGCTGCTTCTTACAACCGAGGTTGTTATAGCTGAAAAGCCCGAAAAAGAAAAAGGAATGGGAATGCCTCCCCCGGGAGGAGGGTATCCTGGCGGAGGAATGCCTCCAATGTAAGGTTATCTGATTATAACAATCGGAAATTAAAAGATAATAAAGCTGGCTTTATATTCAAAGCCAGCTTTATTTGTATCATAATTTTTTTGTATAATATATGATAGATATATAATTATATGTGAATAGTTCGTATAAAAACGAGTTATATGCAATATGTCAGCTGATAAAAATGCTTATAATTTACAATATATTATAGTAAGGAGAAATATAAAATGTCACAATTTGGAAAACC
>CAZHOY010000180.1:0-4099 GCA_964534695.1 uncultured Actinomycetota bacterium
AAATCAAAAATCCTTGCCTTACCTACAAATATATAATAAAATATAAACGGTTAAGTGCGATAGACAGGCAATATCGGGGCTATTTCTGAAGGGCTTTCAAAAGCAAGCTCCTATCATTTATCATTTTAATAAAGACGATGCTATAATGGTGACAAAAGGTAAATATGCACACGATTTCTAATTATCAAACCCAAAAACGCACTTTAAGAATACGGCCCATAATTATGTAAACAATATTAGTTGCAATAGTTTCAGTTTAGATTTAAATGCCATCAACAAAAATGACAAGTTGTTACTTTACTCTGCAGGCAAAATAGAAAAAATTGAAGTCGGGATGAGGGAAGAGTAAAGCTCTATGTCTGTTGATAGCAAAAAGAAAATATCGGAGCCCAGGCTTGTTTTAGATGTTGGTTAAAGTTTATCCGGACAGCCTGTGTTATGATGCCGGAAGTTAACGCGGGTAAGCCGCAAAGGCTGATAATTATGACATCCACTTTTACAAAAATAAACTACAAAACTGTACTTTTTATTTTTTCCAGCTAATATTCAGGACAAGTACAAAATTTATACATGGATATTTCTGGGCATTTTTTTATTGGTTTTTATCCTGGATAAAAGATACCTAAAACAATTATTTGGCCCGGAGGATTGGCCTTTCTGGTTATTTTTAATTTCGATGTCTTCCGGCATAATTTGCGCCCTCAACAGGAACTTAGCTTTAGCGGTCTATATTTATATTGCCTTGACTGCTTTCTTGTTATTTTATGCAGGCAAAGGACTGTACCTCGATAAAAAGAACATAAATATGGTTGGTTTGGTTATTTGTATCGGTAGTTTATTGATAGCTCTGGTAGGGATTTTAGAATTATGTTTCGGTAAAAATTTACTCTACGAAAATTTTATCTTCAACCCTTATTACAACAGGTATATCAAATATTATCCCCGCCCAATGTCCACCCAGCTTAATCCTGCTGTCTTGGGGTCTTACCTTTTAGGCTGCCTGCCTTTTAGTCTTTATTTTTTAAAGAATAAATCGTTTTACCTGCGCCTATTGGGAGTTTTTTCTGCATTATTGTGTTTTAGCGTGATTATGCTGACCTTTTCTCGCGGCGTTTTTTTAGGACTGGCGGTCATGCTTTCGGTTTATTTATGGATTGGGCGAAAGAAAAAGTTATTTGTTTTATTTTCTCTTTTCCTGGTTTTGTTGATATTGGTTTGTTCCTACCAGGGCGATGTTAACCTTAACCGTTTCGGCTTTAAAAGGATGATTCTGGGCAGCTGCGATAGCATTATCTCAGAGCACCGTCTACAAAGACTGGGTATGTCTGTGCGTATGCTTAAAGATTATCCCTGGCTTGGAATAGGTTTTACTCATTTTAGAATAAGGTTTTATGAATATTATGCCGCCACAGACCGCGAGTTTTATGAATTCATGATTCCGGATAATATGTATCTTACTATTTTGGCAGAAACGGGGATTGTGGGGACTATCGGTTTTCTGATGTTCATTTTTTCTTTGTTTAAGAAAGGGATAAAGCATTTTAGTAGATTAACCGGGAAAAAGGAGAAAGTGATATTGCTTACCGCTCTCTCTGCGTTAATAGGGCTTCTGGTGAATATGGGGGAATACGATTTATTTTATTGGGCTAACCCTTATATGCTTTTTTGCCTCATCTGCGGGTTTATCCACGGCGCTATAAAAAGTATTTATGAACATTAAAATGGATAAAGAAAAGAGAAGTTTATTTAGAAATCAATATTTTTTAAGATTCATTAATTCTTATAAGAAGAAAATACTGGTATTATTTCTATTAAATCTGATTTCTTCCACCTTTATTCTGGCGGCACCCTACATTTCCAAGCTGTTTATTGATCAGGCATTTATCAATAAAAACCTGGGGAAATTTTTAAACCTTTCTATTCTAGGAGTTGCATTGTTTGCGTTCAGCATATTGATCACGGTGATCAGGGATATCGCGAAAAATAAAACAGGCATAAAGCTAAAATTTAAGCTGACCAATCAGCTAATCAATAAATTTTATACGCTCGATTTGGGTTTTTTCCGTTCACAATCTGTGGGCGAAGACGTATACCGGCTTTCTGATACGGAAACAGTGGTTAATTTTCTCATTGAGCAATGCCCCCAGATTTTGGGGGATATTTTTAAACTGATTATTATTCTCGGGATTTCATTATGGCTCGATGCCCGGATGACCATATTTTTACTTATTTTAAGCCCCCTGTATCTATTCCATAGCCTATATCTGCAAAAGAAACTTAAGCCTATTTACAGGGCGATCTGGGAAAATAGCGCTAAATTATCCAAGGAAATTTACGAAGCCTTTTCTAGGATATTGATTATCAAGGCACTTGGTTTAGAATCTTATCAGCGGCGCGTTTATTTAAAGTCACTGATAAAAAATTTGCGCTTGAAGATAAAAAATTTTCGCTGGATAACAATAAGTTTTTTAACTTCATCCGTTTTATCCAAAGCCATATACGGAGCAATAACTTTATATGGGGGGTGGCTGATTATCAAAGGCAGCTTGACCATTGGTAATTATGCCGCGGTGATGATCTATCTGACCCAGTTAGGAATATTATTAGACTCTTTGCGCTACAGATTTGAGTATTTTGTCAGAGAAACAATATCTCTAGAAAAGTTTTTTGAAGTGATGGATACCCAACCGCAGATTAAAGATTTACCGGGAGCAAAAAACCTAGAGTCCATCAAAGGAGAAATTAAATTTCAGCATATTTCGTTCGGGTATCAACAAGAGAAACCAATCTTTAAGGGAATGGACTCTGTGATTCCTGTCCCTTCTTGGGTAGCCATAGTCGGCCCGTCAGGTTGCGGCAAAACCACCCTGATTAATTTAATCCTCAGGCTTTATGAACCATGGGAGGGAGAAATATTCCTGGGTAACCTGCAATTAAGCGAAATAAAGTTAAAATCATTAAGGGAAAGGGTAAGTATTGCCACACAACAGCCGCTTTTATTTGATGTTTCCATAAAAGAGAATATTTCTTATGGCCTAAAAGGCGTTGGCCAAAGCGAGATTGAGGCAGTAGCTAGGATTGCCTGTATCCATGATTTCATTACTAATCTACCGCGGGGTTATGATACATTCGTCGGCGAAGATGCCTACCGTTTATCAGAAGGGCTTAAGCAGAGAATTGTTTTAGCCAGAGCGATATTAAAAAATTCTGACCTGCTCATTCTTGATGAAGCCACTTCTTCCATAGATTCGTCTACAGAGTGGAAGATTTTTCAAGCTTTAAAGAAAAAAAGAGAGAGGTTAGCTACTATAGTTATCTCGCACAGGTTATTTTCCGTAAAAGATGCGGGGAGAATATTCTTTTTAACCGGAAACGGTAAGATAGAGCAAGGTTCGCATGAAGAGCTTTTATCAGGGAGCGCCTTATACAGGGATTTCTTTCATAATCAAATAGAAGAGGTATAAATAATTTGTATATGCATGCCGAACAGGCACTGATTAAAGCGATAGCTAGAGAGCAGGGCTCAGGAACGGAACATAGCAGAGAAATAAAAAGAATCCTGGCAGAGCATAGTATCGATTGGGATTTATTTAAGCAGCTCATTATTTACCACCAGCTTTTTCCTCTTGCCTATTCAAATTTGAAGGATTTTACCGAATTTTTGCCGCAAGGCTTAAGTGCATTCCTAAAGAATAATTCATACGCCACGCTGCAGCGCGCGCATTATCTCTGGCGGGAATTTACGCGGATAGCCAATGCCTTTGCGCAATCGAAAGTCGAGCTTGTGCCGATAAAAGGCATAGCTTTTCTTGCCGATATCTATCAGGATACCTTTTTCCGGCCGATGGTAGACATAGACATTTTGGTTCAGGAAACCGACCTTTTAAAAGCAGAGGCAATATTGTATGATTTAGGGCATAAAAAGGAATTGCGTGGGTTAAGAGAGGAATATTGGCGAGAAAATCAATACCATATTGCTTTCTTGAAAAATAACACGAGATTTATGCTGCGTACGGAATTGCATTGGGCCCTTGATTATAAAAGGAAAAGGCGCCACCTCTTTCCAGAGATTTGGCAGAGATTAAAAGAGGTCCAGTAC
>CAZHOY010000181.1:0-3805 GCA_964534695.1 uncultured Actinomycetota bacterium
CACTTACATCAATACATTAATTAATATATTTATATATAAATTTTTGCGGTTCGAATCCTCTGTCCCCATTAAATTGGCGGTAGACTAGCGATAAATCCTATTTTTTTGTTTCGTGTATCATTTTTAATTGAATTTTGTGAATTCTAACAGAGTACTGGCGCGGATAGTGTTTCGTAAGGTTTCTAGGAATTATACCCCCATATCCCTACCTTTACTTAATTTCGCTGTTTACCAATTTACTAACTTATTTCCTTTTTGCCTTTTATATCTTTCCAATTACTTCTCAATTAATTATTCTTTTTAATTCTTCCCAACTAATATCATTAATAGATTTCTTTAGGAAAATAATCTTATTTTGCTTATAATAAGAATTTCCTAGCTGGTTTTCTACAATTTGTTTAAGGTTCTCTGGATTTATTATTAAAATTTTGATGTCTCTTGCATCTTGATAATACATTCTGATTTTATTATTTATTCCATCATCTTTAAAACCGTACCCTATTATTATTAGATTTTTTATGCATCTCAATTTATGCTGGAACAAATAGAAAAGTTCTGAAAATATAGAATCAGTAGTATATGAAAGAATTTTATTATAAGTACCAATAAGCATATGTGCGTTACCCATTGGCCATTGATATTTTCCATCGGGATCTTTGGTATGGTAAAAATCAGGATCATCACCTATATCCCCGAACAATATCGGACCCTTTTTATTATTAGGTATGAAATAAAACCAGCTTATACTACCATGTAATTTATATAGTTTAACTCTATAATTCTTATAAAATTCATTAGGATCCCAGTACTTTACTTTGTTAACTTCTTTTTCGAAACCATTTGTAAAATCTTTTTTCCCTCTAAAAAATTCTTCCAAAAGAATATCATGGTTTAAACTAAATATATGAATATTTTCAATTTTTTTATCTTTGTATATATCTGAAAATATTGATAAAGAATCGAAGTTTGTTGGTTTATAGAGTAAGTTTATTCTTACCATATCCTCTATGTACTTAACTGAATAATTTAAAACTTCATGGAGTCCAAATTGGAAATTATCTAATAGGGCAGCTAAATTAAGCTTAAGTTTTTTAACAAACTGTAAAACTACTGCATCCCTATTACTACCATAAACATAGCTTCTTATATTTGAGGCTATATAGAATAAATCTTCATAATTTATATCAGTATCTCTTAGTTGAAATTCATCTGATTTTTTAATCTCTCGGAAAATAAAACTAATTATTTCGTTAATTATAATATTATATTCAGCTTGTT
This sequence comes from uncultured Actinomycetota bacterium, assembly GCA_964534695.1. Lineage (GTDB taxonomy): Bacteria > Actinomycetota > Humimicrobiia > Humimicrobiales > Humimicrobiaceae > CAZBSE01. The sequence continues at coordinate 1,279 of CAZHOY010000181.1, forward strand.
CAGGTATTAATGGGTTAGGCTTTCCATAATAAAAATGGGAATCTGAGGCTAAATAGATATCTTTCGGCGGAAATATATTATTGGTAATTTCTTCGGTATTTGGTAATCCGATAGGTATCGAGATACCTGATCCTATTAATAAAGCAATTTCCATTTATTTCAATATTTCTTTTATTATATTTTTAAACTAAATGAATATTTGTATTATAAAATATAATTTATTAATATTAACACGATAATATTTTATCTGGAATAGGATTGGATTACCATTTTTAAGAATTTAATTGGATTTAAATGGTTATTTAGATTTATATGAGTAACATATAGATTAGTAATTTCCTGGCTGAACTCCATACAATGTTTATAAATGAATCAATTTGAAGGTTCAATAATTATGAAATTTTATCATAAAATTTTTTTAAGTTTGATTATTTCTATTATATCAGTTCTAATAGCAGTAACAATAATTGGTTTTTATAATCCCGAACTTATTTCAAAGGTAATAGGCCTTTCAGGTTACTTAAACCTTATTGCAACAATTTTCATAGTTCTAGTTACTTTTCTGTACTACCTTGCAACAAAAGAAATAGCAGATAGAACATCTGAATCTGTTCAAGTATCCAGAGAAGTAGCTGAAACTACAATTATGCTCGAGAGAAAAAGAATAACTCTTCAGTTGATAGGAGAGTGGTTTAATGATAAGAAACTATTAGCTTCTAGAAGAAGGACTCTCAATCTTTTTCCAGGCGGAAATAAAGGTATAAATGTTCCAAATAATTTAAACTGTAAGGAATTTATTACATTATATAATAGTTTTATGGAATATTTTATTTTAGTAAGAGGTTTATTGAATAATAAAGAAATTGATAGAAGTCTTTATTTTAGTATTGTTGGTAAAGATGTTTTTGGTTTTTTTGAAGAATATAAAATAGCAAAAGAAGTAATTATGGCAGCATATAAAATTATAAACAAGACTGCAAGTATTAGCAGTGACACGGGTTATATATATTGTTACTTTTTATGAATTAAATTATAAGCAATATGAAAATAACTAACTAGCAATAGAAAAAGTTTCTTTTATTGACCTAATTTGAGGAATTAATTCGATAATATTTAAGTAATAATCAGTTCTAAATGTGTTCAATATCCCCAGCCAGTAACATTTAGTCAAGATAAATATAAGACCCCATATAATCTATGAGGCCTTATATTAAATATTCAGTTTTGAGGATATGACTTATGGCTTGCCTATTACGAACTCCTGCAGTATGTGCCCTTCCTCGTGGAAAGTCTTTACCGTATACATGCCGTCGGGAAGGTCTGCCTCAAATTGGGGCTTGTCTTTCTCAAAATCTACCCCCCATGCAAGGTTTCCTTCCATGTCGTATATCTGTACCCAGTTGTTGTTGGCATATACCCACCAGAATACGAATTCAAAGTTATTATCCTCATTTATCCATACCTGAAAGCAGGTCATATCCCTGTCACGTACCCAGGGGGCTGGTTCTTCTTCTGGGGGTGCAGAAGTTTTAGATTTAGGTTTTTCTTCAATGGTAAAATACTGATCATCTGAATAAAATGTTGGTATCCCACCAATAGTGCTGCCAAAGACACGGGCTACATAGTCTCCTCCTTCACTAAAGATATGGTAGTAAGTTTCACTCCAGTCATCAGATGGTATACCTACTGCTGGTGGCGGACCACCAACACCATCACCAAATACTGTGTCTGGTGCGGGGTCACTATATCCATCTGCAACCCATTGATCATATTCTTCTGCCACATATACAACTATTTGAAACCATCCACCCGTTCCATCTAGAATGGAAACATCAAACAAGGTTTCCTGCCCTACCGGTGCGGGGGCAACATCCAATGAAGCTGTAGCAATATCTTGAGCAAACAACTGCCCCGTTGGTATCATTATTGAAACTACAATCATTGCTACCATTAGCACAATGGCATACTTTACCCACCTAAGGCTTATTGTTTTTGATAATTTCATAATTTTCCTTTGCTTAAGTTTTAATAATATTATTTATATATAAATAATAAGCTATGCAACAATACCTAATTTGATAGTAGATAAAGATTAACATCCATTTATTTATTTTCCATAGTTAAGCACAGAGCTGTATAAAAAAATCAGCCCAAGCGTCTTATATATGCTGCTTCGCTTATTTAGTTTTAAAAGAAAATCAAGTCGTTATAAACTCGTTACAAGTCAGTATAACACATTCAATATGATAATATAAGGCATTTATGGCATTAGATTTTTAACTTGTTTGATATTAATATTTAATTCTAATCTTAAAAGTTCTTGCTATTAACAAGCTTGGCCACCCCAGCTATTAATGAAACAAGGTTAAGGTTGACATCCTAGTATAATTAAGTTAGTCGCTAATTAAGAATTATCTTCTTTAATGTACATATAAAATATTTTTCCTCACTAAATAAAATTACCAGAATTTGATTTGAAGTTAATTGTGATAATACTGATTTAAACAAAATAGTAATTGAAATATTG
>CAZHOY010000181.1:3815-4085 GCA_964534695.1 uncultured Actinomycetota bacterium
TTATTATTTATGGTTAAATAATTAGACATATTAATTTTCTGCCGGTCATATAAAGAATCCAAAACACCAACATCAGAAAGATTTTTATGTAACCAAAAATCTATATAGAGATCTTGATTTTCCCCTATTATATCTAAATTAATTATTATAAATGTAATTGCAGGAATACCATCTTTAATAATTTTTGGAGGATTTTTATCTAATTCAATGAAATTAAAATTTTGATTTAATGGTGGAGGACCAATATCTTTTAAATTATCAAAATTAAAA
>CAZHOY010000182.1:0-4076 GCA_964534695.1 uncultured Actinomycetota bacterium
ATCTATTCTGAGCTAAGACCCTAATGTGTCTAAATTTTGGGGTTCAGGTCAGTTATGGAGAGCTGTATAACGTAAAGTTTGATGATATGGATTTAAGAGATGAGGATTGTATAGATAATTATTTGGAGTTTAAAGACGAGGAACCTAAAGTAATAGCTCATAGATATATTGAAGATATGACTGAGAAGTATGGTGATTATAAGAAGGTATCGATAAACAACAGACACTTAAAAAAATAGATAAGATATACATTAGTTATTTATATATAAATTAAATATTTTATATATCTGTTATAATATTTTTTTATTAATATTAATAAGTTATAATTACATAGAGTAATTATATTCTATCATTATTGAATTAAACATAAAAATAATCACTCCATGTTAGTTTTGAGAGGTAATAAATGATTGATTATTCAAAATGGAAGGAACATAGAGAAAGAGTATCAAACATGTTCTTAGACCCACAAAATCCACGTTTTTCCTCGTTTGAAGAACCTTTTACGCAAAATGATCTAATAAACGAAATGATTGAAAATTATGAAATTTATAAATTAGCAAAGTCAATAACTATTGATGGCTACTTTCCTGAAAAAAATTAGTAGCTATTAAGGAAGCTGGCAAAATTTTTATTGTTGAGGGAAACAGGAGATTGTCTGCTTTAAAATGTTTAATGAATCCTGATATCATTACTGGAAAACAAAAAGATAAGTTCCAAAAACTCAGCAAGCAAATGACTAAAAACTATATCAGCACTATACCAATTATTGTAGCTCCATCTCGTAAATATGCAAATCCGATTATTTATAAAGAACATACTAGCGGTAATACTGTTATGTCTTGGTCGAGAATTATGCAAGCAGAATTTTATGTTAAGCAAATTAGAAATGGTTCTAGCATAGGGGACATAGTAGATGAATACCATAGAAAAAAAAGTGAAATAGAATCATTTCTAAGGTTATACTACATGTATAATATTGCAAAACAATTTAAATATGAAAGTAAGGACATTCAAAAAAAAGTAGAAGATAAACAAAATTTTCCAGCTACTACACTTGAGAGAGCTTTTAATTCAACAACTATGCGAAATTTTCTTGGTGTATCATTTGATAATAAAATTAATATTGTGGGAAATAAGAATAAAGAGGAATTTAAAAAAGCATACAAGAAAATTGTAACAGATATTATTAATAAAAAGATGAACAGCCGTATTATAAATTCGAAGAGAAATATAAAAGAATACATAGAAAAGAATGAGCAAGTAAGGCCTAAAAGTGATGGAAAATTTCATTATGAAGATTTTGTAAAAGAACCTATTGAAGAAAAAGTAACTATAGTCAAAAAGAATATTAAAAGAACATCCCCAAAAACTAAAGGGATTATACCCCCCGGATTACCTTTTAAATTAGAAACAGCTGGTCATTTAAAAAAATTCTATGATGAACTAAGAACACTAACGGTTAGAAAATATTCAAATTCTGTAGCTGTTATGCTTAGAGTATTTCTTGATAAAACATTACGTATGTATCTTAAAAAAATTGGCATTAAAAAAATTGATATAAAGGAAAAGCGTGAAATCAAAAGTAAAAAGCTTGATGAAGTTCAACTAGGTGATATTATTGATTATTTAATTAAAAGAAAAGTTTCTATCATAGATGACAATGATGTAAAAAGAGCATTGAAAAAATTTAAATATCCCACCAAGGCGACATCTTCAAAATCATTAGCTGGATTAAATAATAATATCCATAGTCCATATTGTTCATTACGTGAAGATGAGGTAAGAGATATTTGGCCAAACTTAGAGGGTTTATTTAGAATTATTTTACAAGAACCAAAAAGAAAAAATGAATAAGAATATTAGTCCCTTGCGTTATCCTGGGGGTAAGAGAAGATTAACCCCATTTTTGGTTAATCTCTTAAAACATAATCATTTATACAACTTAACATATATAGAACCTTTTGCTGGTGGTGCAGCTTCTGCATTAAATTTGTTATTTTTAGAATATGTATATGATGTTGTAATAAATGACGCAGATTATTCAATCTATTGCTTCTGGAAGTCAATTTTAGATAAAAACGAAGAGTTTAAAAAAAGGATACAGGATATCGATATTTCTATTGATGTTTGGCAATATCAAAAGGAAATTCTTAGTAATCCAAGGAAATATAAATTACTTGACGTAGGATTTGCAGTTTTTTTTCTAAATAGATGCAATAGGTCTGGTATTATTAAAGCAGGACCTATTGGAGGAATAAAACAATCTAGTAAATGGAAAATTGATGCTAGGTTTAATAAAGAAGTTCTGATTAATAAAATTGAAATGATTTACCAATATAGAAATCGTATAAAAGTGTCTAATTTGGACGCTATTGATTTAATAAAAAAATATTCATTAACGATTAATTCCGAAAAAAACAATAAATATTTTTTTTACTTAGATCCACCATATTATATTAAAGGAAAACAGCTCTATCTGAATTATTATAATCACGAAGACCACGCTTTACTGGCAAACTATATACAAAAAAAAATAAAATCCCCATGGGTATTAACCTATGATTATGTTCCAGAGATAAAGGAATTATATAAAAATAGACTATCTGTTAGTTATAATTTAAACTATTCAGCCAATATATTTAAAATTGGAAAAGAAGTTATGTTTTTTAGTGATATCCTAAAAGTACCTGAATATAAGATAATAGCATGATTATTCATCTATAAAATATTTTTTTATTTCATTTAGTTGCTTTAAAAGATAATGGTTTATTATTGAAATACTTGGGGCTTAAACTTTTAGGATTCATATCGATATAATAATACATAATAAAAGTATTAGTATATCTTGACAATATCAATATAGATTCTATAATTATATTATACTTTTATTATATATATACCATATATTGTTATATATGATTGAAAATAGTGCATATATGGTATATGTTAATGGACATTACGGAAATTAATAAATGTTTGAGCTTGCTGGGTTAAATAAAAATAGTTTCTACAATTATAATTCGGTAAATAGAGTACTCGTACTATTAGGACACCATATTGAGGTAATTATTAAGGTAGGGTTGATCTCCTTTGTAAAATTTTTTTAGAAATTTTACAAAGGGGTTTTTTATTAACATTATTCAACAAATAAATTAAAGAGTTTTTTTATAATTTTATATTTAGATGTATTGAATTATTATCATAAAGTGATAATATATATAATTGATATATTAAAGTACAAAAGTTTTAAAATATTAATATAATAAGATATAGTTTTTATATATAGAGATATCTTTTAACAAGATTTTAACAAATTTTGTAGAGGAGACAAAATGAAATTTAAGCCATTATCAGATGAGGTTTGGATTTTAGCGTCGCAGAAAGAAAAAAATGTAAAAGAAATTGCAAAGTTAATAAAGTCTGGTAAAAAAGAAGTAAAGATGGTTTGTGGAGAATTTGATCCTGAGGTTTATGACGATTCCAGAATTGTAGAAGCACTTAAAGAATTTATAAGTGATAACAGGCCTGAGGTAGATAAAAAGGATAAAATAAAAGAAGTAAAAATCATCTTTTCCAAAATAATTAATATTAATAATGCTACCGGTGAATCAAATGAAGAACTACGTTATAGTCATCCAAATTTGTTAAGAATGATAAATGAAAACGGGTATAAAGATTATTTTAAAATATTTAATTCTAAGGTTCGTCCTTTACAACATTTTATTGTAGTGGATTCAATGAATATCTTAATAGAATCAATACACGAACCATTTGCCCCTAGATCTGCAATAATAATATTTGGTGATAATAAATTGGGCATAAAGTTAGAAGAACACTTTGACAATATAGTTAAGAAAGTAGAAAAATTTGAATACAAACTATAGTTTACAGATATTAATAATTATAACCACAATTACTATAAATGCTGTTATTAAGTTTATTCCCTCTAGAACATTAGAAATACCAGAAGAATATAATTATTTTTTTAATTTAAAAACTTCAAAATCAACTACTCGTTCATGGAGAGTTATTAAGAACTGTATGGTACCCTTTTCATTGGTCATAATATTATT
>CAZHOY010000183.1:0-4040 GCA_964534695.1 uncultured Actinomycetota bacterium
GATTTAAAACCGAGATAATGGTCTTTACTTTTAGGAACTATACTTTTACCGCTATAACTTTCTTCTATTGCAGGTAATCCTACTTTTTCCGGAGTATCGCTACCCTTAATCAGCCAGATAATTGCTAATGCAATACATAGAATTCCAGGAGCCCAGAAAACCCATCTCCAGTTCAATATAGTAAGAAGGAATCCTGCAAGAACCAATGAAGCTGCATTTCCGATCAGATATGAAGTCCCAAGCAAACCGGCTCCCCTGGCTCTTGTCTTTGGTGGAAACCAGTTTGCAATAGTTTTTACCGAAGATGACCATCCCATAGATTGAAAATAACCGTTTAAACCCCACAATAATAACATCATAGTTATATTTCCTGTCGCAAAACCAAAAACAATATTAATAACTGAAGACATTATGAGGCCTATTGCAATTAATTTTTTCCCCCCCAGCTTGTCCACCAATTGACCGTTTACAAACTGTCCGATTGCATAGACTACAAAAAATACAGTTAAAACACTCCCCATAAGTGTTTTGGAAATAATAAAATCGCTTACTATACTTGGGATTGCAACAGAAATATTTACACGAATCAAATAGAACGCAGCATAGTTAATCCAGACCAGCCAGAATATTTTTTTCCTCCAGTAATTATATTTTTGATCAGAATTTCCTGAATACATTTCTAAAGATATCCTAATTACTTTTCCTTCTTCACTAAAAGCTATAGCTTTCGTACCTGTTGTTCCAATATCAATACCTAATAAGCTCATAAAACATTATCTTGGCTAATTAACTCTAACTATAATCTTAACGCAATTTTCTAATCTTTTATCTGCTACTTCAAAGGCTTTCTTTATATCATCAAAATTAAAAGTGTGTGTAATTATTGATTTAACATTTAACATTTTTCTCTCAACCAATTTAATAACATCTCCAAAAACATTTGCAAACCTGTAAGTTCCTTTAACATTGATTTCCCTATCTATTATTTCCTTTGTTCTCAATGGAACAACACCATCAAAAATTCCAACCATTATAATAGTTCCACCTTTTTTAGTTAAAAAGACAGAGTTCGATATAACAGTTTCTACCCCAGTACATTCAAACACTACATCATATTCACTATCATAGCCAGAATCTGCTAGAGCCTGTACTATATTTTTATTCTTTGCATTTAAAGTAAAATCTGCGCCTAATTCTTTTGCTAAAGATAATCTATATTCATCCATGTCTAAAATACATAAAGGAAATGAACCTGAAATTTTAGCTATTTTAAGTACCAAAAGACCAATTGGACCTGCCCCCAATATTAGGGAGCTCATAGAGGGCTTTAAACCTGATTTCATTACTGAATAGAATGCTACAGAAGAAGGTTCTATAAGAGCTCCTTCATCAAAAGAAATTCCACTGGGCAGCCTGTAAACTAAATCTGCTTTATGTGAAATATATTCAACAAAAGCACCATCCACAGGAGGGGTTGCTAAAAATTTTACACTTTTGCATAAGTTATACTTTCCAGATTTGCAATATATGCACCTGCCGCATGTTATTCCAGGCTCTACTGCTACTCTATCACCAATATCCAAATTTTCAACCTTTACACCTTTCTTTTCTACTATACCAGATATCTCATGTCCTAAAATAAAAGGCTCTGTAATAGGTCTTTTTTTAGTTCCACCTGTTCTATAATATAGGACATCACTCCCACATATACCTACTGATTTAACCTTAATTAAAACCTCATCTTCCTCAATTTCAGGCTTGTTTTTTGTAGATAAAATTAAATTTCGTGCACCATCTAAATATGCCACCTTTATTTTCTCATTTGTCATATTATCTTTCACCGTATTCCTTTAAGAATATCCATAACCAATTTTTATTATTAAGTATTATCAAGGGTTTATAACTACTTTTATTGCATCTCCAGCTATTACTGTATTAATCCCTTCTACAATACTGTCCAAAGGGAACTTATGCGTAATGTATTTAGATGCTAATATCTTTTTACTACCAATTAAATTTATAGCAATATGTGAGTGATACCTGTTAGATGAAAAAGAACCAATTAATCTCACTTCTTTATAATGCAATATATTTGTATCAACACCATCTAAAAATGTACCCTTTGGCAGGCCACCAAAATAACAAATTTTTCCCTTAATACCAATCAGATCCAATGCTAACTTTTGAGCTTCAGGAGAAGAACAGGCAGTTATTATTATATCAAGACCCTGGCCACCTGTGATTTTATCAACCTGTTCTTTTATATCTGTTTCATTTAATATAAAGTAGTTGTCTGCATTAAATCTTTTAGCAAGCTCTATTCTTCTTTTAGATTGGTAATTTGCAATTATAACTTTGCTTGCACCTCTAAGCTTTGATAGCTCAATATGCATGCACCCAATAGGCCCAGCACCTATAATTAATACAGAGTCTCCAAATTTTATATCTATAAGTTCCTGTGCATTTATGCAACAAGCAAGAGGTTCAACAAGCGACATCTCATCTAAATTAGCATCTTCACTTAGTTTTATAATATTACCCTGCAGAACTGCTTCACCCGGGATAAGAATATATTCTGCAAACCCACCTGGATAATAATATCCTATAGCTCTTCTATTCACATTACATAAATTTACCCTTCCGCTTAAACAGAATTTACAATAGCCACAACCTACTTCAGTCGTTATTGCAACCTTATCTCCTTTTTTTATATTTTTTATATCTTTTCCAACCTCTTCTACTATACCTGAGATTTCATGTCCGGTTATGTGAGGTGGTGTTATATCTCTATGACCACTTTTGAAGATTCTCACATCAGTGCCGCATATAGCACAGGATTTTACTTTGACAAGTACTTCGCTCCCACTTGGTACTGGCTTTTTAACTTCCTCTATGCGGATATTGCCAGGACCATAAAATAATGCTGCTTTCACATTAACCCTTTCTATGTATTGAAACTTTATTCAAATATTAAAAAAATTTATATATTTATAACTTCACTTACCACCAAAACTATAAATCAATCGTAGTAGTCATTTTCCCAAACTAACCTTTGATCTGAATTTCTCAACCTCCCAGTTTTTGATAAAATCAATTTGTCCTTTATCCATAAACTTGTACCCACCAAAGCTTTCTGCGTATACAGCGATTTTAAGCGCATCAAGAAAGAAGAGCATAGTAATATGAGAAGAATTCTCTCCATCACCCAGGGCAAACACACCTACCTTTTTGACAGCTATCACCTTCGGATAATACTCATTTCTTTCCCTGTATTGATCTATATCCTGTTCAATGCTTCTTAAATCCTCTACAAATAACATCTCCGGTCCGGCATAAACAATATGATCAGGAGTATAGGAAGAATGAATTTTCTGAAATAAAGTTCTGTCTTTGACGGCAACACTGATCTCGCTGTTATTTTCAAATGTGATATAGGCATCTTTAAAGGCAGAATAGTTTTTTAATCGTCTGCGTACCTTTTCTATCTTTTCTTTACTAACCCAGATTAAAGAAAAATCAGGCTCACGGATGACCTGTTTTTTTAGGGTATCTATTACAAAATTATGAATAGCTTTAATCTCTTCAATAGTTTCAGCTCCCACAAACATACCATGATTTTCAAGAAGGATAATATCTGGTATTAAATTGTAATTTTTTTCATGTTCTGCCAGCTGGGTTTTAATTGCTTTCGCCAAGACATATCCAGGGTTTATTGAAGGAATCCACATACACCGGCTATTAAATAACTGCTCTGCCATCTGGCGGCCATCTTTACTACAGGTTAATCCGTTAACCACAGTCGGGTGGGTATGGACAACATATTTATGGGGCAGCATAGCATGTAGTAGTGATTCAACACTGGGACGTTTGATTTCCCTCCCCCCAACCCGTGAGTCCATAAGATCCTTTAAGGCTTGTTTTTCCCTTAAATCAACATCAGCCGGATACTCCTTTTCCCATATCCGGTTTAAAGCATTCCTGTCCAGTTTTACAAATTCATCTTCCCTAATAGAGGCCAGACTAAAACCAGAAGCCTTAAC
>CAZHOY010000184.1:0-4006 GCA_964534695.1 uncultured Actinomycetota bacterium
AAAATGGTAAAATAAACCTATTGTGTGTTACATACTTTCAGGGTATAATCGCCTTAAATAAATATATAAAAGCTTTAACTTTTTATACCAATGCCTTTCAAAGGAAAACAGGATAAAATCAAAAATAAAACTATTCTAAAAGAACTCCTGGGATATAGTATAATTATTATAACAGCTGTGATACTGGCCACTATGGTTAGAATCTTTATGTTTGAACCTTTTATTGTACCTACCCCCTCTATGGAACCAACGTTAAAGGTTGGCGATAAAGTGATAATTAACAAGATGGCATATAAATTTACCAGCTTTAAGAGGGGAGATGTTATAGCCTTCCATTCTCCATTAGAAGACAGGGATCTGGTCAAAAGGGCAATAGCTATAGAAGGTGATGAGATTATCCTTACAAGTGAAGGTGAAATATTTATAAATGGTGAAAAAATTACCGAAGATTATCTGCCGGCCGATCAAACTATTTCCTATATTAACCAGACTGTTGTTATTGGTGAGGACGAGATATTTGTGATGGGAGATAACAGGAACAACAGTTTCGACAGCAGATTTTTTGGGACCATTCCTGAAGATGAAATTTTTGGAGAATTTATGGTGATTTACTGGCCCCCTTCCAGATGGTAATATTTTAAGTGAATATGGAATCAAAAGAGATTGCAAGACTCATAAATTTATGCAGTTATGAGGATGATTTATATATCGAGGGTTACAAAAGAATAGCAGGCATTGATGAAGTAGGAAGGGGCTCCCTGGCCGGGCCGCTGGTAGCAGCGGCAGTCATTCTGGACAGAAAAAAGTTAATAATAGAAGATATAAATGACTCCAAAAAAGTTGCTGAAAATAGGAGAAAATATATTTTTAAAAAAATTATAAGAAGCTGTTTATGCTGGTCCGTGGCTAAAGTATCTCCTGCTGTGATTGACAGACTATCAATTACAAAGGCAAACATGATAGCATTTAAAAGAGCAGTAGGTGGTTTAAAGATAAAGCCGGATATTATTTTATCGGATTTTATCAGCATGGATATGGGAGATAAATATATACCTATTATAAAAGGTGATACGTTGAGTATTTCCATTGCAGCAGCTTCAATAGTTGCTAAAGTAATCAGGGATCAGATAATGTTTAAGTATTCAAAGTGCTACCCTGAATACGGATTTGAATATAATAAAGGCTACGGCACCAGAAAGCATTTAAAGTCACTCCAAAAATACGGTCCTACCCTGATCCACAGAGTATCTTTCAGAGGTGTTTTAAGTTAACGGTATTAACAGAAAAATTATTGGCAAATTAGGAGAGTTTGCTGCCCGGGAGTATTTGAAAAAAGAAGGATACTTTATTCTAAACAGCAATTACAGGAATAGATATGGTGAGATAGATATAATAGCTTCAAAAAGTAATTATTTAATTTTTATAGAAGTAAAAACCAGGACCAATTTGAAGTACGGAGATCCTCTTGAATCTATCGGAAAAACAAAAATTTCCAGGATAAGAAGGTTAGCCAATGCTTATATCTCAGATAACAGGCTTTTCGGATCAGACATTTGTTTCGATGTGATTACTATAATTATTAGTAAAAATTTAATCAAAAAAATATCTGCAAAAGATAATCCGCTTGATACGGTAACAAAATTAATTCTTCCAGAATATAAAAATTATCTTAACATTGAACATATAAAGAACGCTTTTTAAAAGTAGGACATATTTGGTCTATTTGACGTTAATGTAGTCCTAAAATATAATATTAAAAGCTATGTGATTATTATAATATATTTATAATTAGAATTTATTAATGATTTAAAGACATTTTATGATAGAGCTAAAGAATACCAAAGAAAATAAATCAGAAGATGAGAAAATACAACGTAGTCTGGAAGATCTTGAGCTTTTAAATTCCATAAACATGGCTATGAACCGTGGGGACAGCCTGAATAAAATAATTAAACTTGTAAGTACGAGAACCAAAAATTTTTTTTCAGGCTCCGGCGCAACTGTATATCTTATAGGTAATGGTGGAAAGTATCTTATTATACAGAATATTAATCTCTCCACGAGCAAGAGGAAGATAATCGAGAGCTTGATGAAAGCAAAAATACCGGAGGTAAAAATTCCGTTAGCAGGAACCGGCTGTTATTATAAAATACTCAAAGGAAAGAAACCGGTAATTATAAATAACCCCTCTGAAATAAAAGGACTGGTTAAAGAACTGGCTGATTCTATACCTGATAAACAGAAGGTATTAAAAGCTACGGTAAAAAGGCTTTTGCCTGAATTCTACAGGCTTTTAGGCATAAAGTCAGTTATGGCTGTTCCGCTTATTTCCAATGGCAGGATTTTAGGATTGCTGAATATTTCCGGGAGGAAACCGTTTAAAAAATTTGACCTGGAAAGAATTAGTGCCATTTCGGAACAAATAGCTATTGTTATAAATAGGAAGGAAATAGAAAACGAACTAAAGTTTGCATATAAGGAATTAGAGCAGGTGTTTAAAACATCAACAGATGGAATGGCACTTATTAATAAAAATTTTATTATATTTAAATCCAATAAAATGTTTACCAATCTTACAGGTCTTGGCGAGAACAAGATTGTGGGGAAGAAATGCTTTGAAGTGCTACCAGGGCCTGAGTGTAATACTCCTGAATGCATATTAAAAAGAATTATGGCTGGTGAAAAACATATTAAATCCGAATTAGAGAGAGAAAAAATGGATGGCAGGAAAATCCGGTGTACTGTGACTGCCGGTTCCATCAAGGATATAGATGGTAAAACTATTGGAATTGTGGTGAGTTTTAAGGATGTTACCTTACGGGATAAGGCATTTAAGGAAATAGAAGAGAGTGAAAAGAGGTTCAGGGAACTCTTTGAGCATATGAGAAGCGGTGTGGCGGTATATGAGGCTGTAAATGGCGGAAAAGACTTTATTATCAGAGATTTTAATAAAGCTGCAGAAAAGATAGATAAAGTCAGAAGAAAAGATATTGTAGGGAGAAGCGTTTTGGAAGTGTTCCCGGGGGTGAAAGAATTTGGATTATTTGATGTTTTTAAAAGAGTCAACAAAACAGGCATATCTGAAAAACATCCCTTGTGTTTTTATAAAGATAAAAGGTTATCCGGCTGGAGACGTAATTATGTATATAAACTGCCTTCCGGAGAGATTGTAACTGTTTATGATGATTTAACCAGACAAAAGCAAGTAGAAGAATCGCTAAAGACGAGTGAGGAGTTTAGTTCCAGCCTGATGGAGAATTCCCCCACTCCTATTGTGGTGGTTAATCCGGATACTTCTGTAAAATATGTGAACCCTGCAATGGAAAAATTAGTGGGTTTAAAATCAATTGAAGTTCCGGGCATAAAGGCACCGTACCCCTGGTGGCCCGAGAAGCTAATAGATAAGTATAGCAAGCATTATAAGAAAATTTTTTTAAAAAATATCAACAATATGGAGTTCCTTTTCTGTACCAAGGATAAGAAAGATATATGGGTACGACTTTCTCATAAACCTGTTTTTAGCAAGGGAAAGTTAAAATATTTGATAAGCAACTGGGTTAATATATCCGAACAGAAATCAGCTGAAGATAAATTAAAAATAAGCTATAAAAAGTTAAAGAAAACACTTGATGGCACTATAAATACGTTGTCTGCCATAGTGGAAGCAAAGGATCCTTATACTTCAGATCATCAGAAGAGAGTATCAAAGCTAGCTGTTGCTATTGCAAAAAAGTTGGATTTAGAGAATGACAGGGTAGAAGCTATAAGAGTAGCAGCATTGATCCATGATATAGGAAAAATAAATATACCGGCTTCAATTCTGGTAAAACCCGGAAGATTATCTGATATTGAATATGATATGATAAAGACCCATCCCGAGATGAGTTATGATATGATAGATAAGATAGAGTTTCCGTCTAATATTTCAAAAATTATATTGCAGCATCATGAAAAACTTAATGGTTCGGGATATCCCTACGGGCTAAAAAGTAAAGATATACTGTTT
>CAZHOY010000185.1:0-3978 GCA_964534695.1 uncultured Actinomycetota bacterium
TAATCAATCCGACTTTATTAGTAAAAAGCACTTAAACTCTCCTTTTTTTCTAGTTACAATCCCGCCTTTAGCGTTTTTATTATATTAAAAGTAAAGAATACACTTTACCTTGTATAATAGACTACTTAATAGACTCCCTTTTCTTTATATTATCTGTAAAGAAGTCTTGGGAAAAACATAACAATACCCGGTACGAATACCAAAAGCATAATAAACGCAATAGTCGCTAACAGGAAAGGCAAGGATTCTTTTATAAACTCTCCTGTTGGACATCTTAGAATACCGCAAACGGTATACATATTGATACCTACCGGTGGGGTAAGCAACCCCATAGTTATGGTTGTACACATAATCAATCCAAAATGAACAGGATGTATTCCAACTGTTTCTGCCAACGGCAGCAGTATAGGTGTTAAAAGAAGTATTGCTACAGAACCTTCCATAATCATCCCCACGATAATCAGGAATAAAACTATAATTAAAACTACTGCGTAATTATTGGTTGAAATGCCTGTTACTATCCTTGTCATAGCCTGCGGAACATGATCAAACGGAATTCCATACCCAAAAATACCAGACATAGCTATAATAAGCATAATTGCCCCTATATCCATTACAGAAGTAATAATGGTATCAAGCAACTTTTTCAAAGTAAGTTCTCTGTATATGACAACACCTACAAAAATAGCGTACACACATGCAAATGATCCAACTTCTGATGGCGTAAACAATCCAAAACGTATACCCACCAGAAGGATAATGGGAAATATCAGCGCCCATATAGTTTCTTTTAACGAAAGTAAAATTTCCTTAAAAGTAGCCCTTCGTTTGGTAGCAGGCTTGTATTTTCTTATAGTAGAAGTTACCCATACCGTACCCATATGTACAGCCATCATCATTAAACCAACCATAAGTCCTGCAGCAAACAGCTGGCCTATGGATACCTCTCCCACGGTACCGTATATGATAATTCCAATACCAGGTGGGATGGTAGCTGTAATAAGGGATGTATATCCTATTACGCTACCTGTATAACCTTTGGAATAACCTTCCTTAATCATATCAGGTCCCAGTATGCGGGCCTCCATTGCTGAGTCTGCCATAGAAGAACCAGATACACCACCCATAAGCGTACTGAGAACAACACTGACCTGAGCCAAGCCTCCCCTCATGTGGCCAGTTAGCAAGGTGGATAGCTTAATCAACCTCCTTGTAATTCCTGTTGAATTTAACAGGTTTCCCGCAAATATAAACAAGGGTACCGCCATCAGAGGAACACTCTGGGTTCTTGAGACAGGAAGTTGAACTATTGTGGAAAAGGGAAGCTCCGGATGCTGCAAAAAGAAAGTTACTCCTGCAATACCAATAGCAAATGCTATCGGCATTCCAACTATCAAGAGTACAAAAAATATAATTATAACCACCAGCATATTTTTCCTCCATGTTATTTGGCTGAGAGGAAGATACTTCTATAAAGGTTCTTCCTCATCAATGTGTAAATAATCTTTCTTTTCCTTTTTCTTAAAGGGTTTGGTTTTTTTATACAATACAATAATCTTACCAATGACAGTACGAATCATAAGCAATGCACCCAGGGGAAGACTTATTGTAACCCAGCTATAACTAATAGCAGGAATACTCTGAAACGGTCTCAATCTTGACGTATATGCAAGCTGAAGGCCGTAGATTAGTAACGCAATCAAAAACGCAAGTATTATTAAATATAAAATTGTAATGTGTATTTTTCTTCCTTTTTTCGGAAGCTTATCAATTAATATATCAAATCTAACTAGCATATCGGCTCTAAGTGCAAGATCCCCACTAAAAAATATGCACCAGGCCCATAAGAATAAAGCCATATCTATTGACCAGTTTATTGGATATCCTGCAACTCTGGTTATAGCTGCAATAAACGTAATAGAAGTAGCAACTACGAGACATGCTGCAGCTGTATACATCTCGACTTTAGTTATGTACTTTGATACTTTTTTCATTACATACCACCCATTTATCTAATAACTTTAAAAACCTGATGGATTCTTTAAGATCATATTTTTGAGAGTATACTCTCAAAAAAGAGAGTATACTCTCGGGTTTAATTTATTACTATTTACCCATTTCAGCAAATACTGAATCTCTTACATCAAGAAGATCCAGTGCTTCATAAGCAGCTGTGGAAGCTTCCTTGAATGCATCAATATCGATATCTTCGTAAGGTATAATAGTCATACCTTCAGCTTCTAGATTTACATACGCTTCATCAGACAAAGTACCCAATATCTCTTTGGATACTTCACTACCAGCGTTGTCGCATTCTTCTGTAAGTGCCTCCTGATATTCTACAGGTAATGAGTTGAACCACTCGGCGCTGCATATTTCGAAGTTTACCAACAGTATATGCTTGGTCAGGCTGTAGTAGTCACATACCTCATACAGTTTTGAGCTGTAGGTAGCCGGAGGAACGTTTCCGCAGCCATCAACAACTCCTGTCTGAACACCAGTGTACACTTCTCCATATGCCAACGCAACAGGTTCTGCACCCAGAGATCTGATTGACTCAAGCCAGATAGGAGCATTTGGAGATCTTATAAGCAGACCCTCGCAGTCTTCAGGAGAGTATATTGGTATGTTTGTTATAAGACTACGGAAGCCCTGCGCCCACATAAATGAAATAACTTTTAATCCTTGATCTTCCAGCTGCGCCAACCAATCCTTAACAGTATCCAATGTAGCAAGTGTTTGAACTTCTTCAAAAGAATCTACAAAATAAGGCCCGTTTATAACTGCTATACCAGGCACATAGTTTCCAAGTCGAGCTGAGTCGGTATTTTGACCAACATTGGCACCTTCCTTAATCTGCTCAATAATGTCTTCCTCAACACCCAACTGTGCGCTGTGGAAAACTTCAACGGTTAAGCCGCCATTTGTTCTTTCTGCAACAGCATCTGCCCATTTCAAGAATGCACCATGATACGGATCTTTATCTGTTAGAACATGGTTGAACTTTAGAACAAATTTCTCGGTAGGTTCTTCTTCAGCTTCTTCAGCAGGAGCTTCCTCTTCAACCGCCTCTTCTTCAGCTACTTCTTCTTCTACTGCTTCTTCCTTACATCCTGCAAGTGAAAAAGTTGCAACCATTGATATGCTTAACATCAATACTATTATCCATAATAATGATTTTTTCATTTCTAATCCTTTCCTTGAAAAACTATCGATTTTAAAAGGTATATATTATTTTTCCTTTATACCACCTCCTCGTACTTTACTTTTCATATTATCTCTGGTAAATTTTTCTTGAGATTTGTTTGTGGTGTGCTCTAATATAATCTAATAAGGATTATATTAGTCATCATAGACAAATCTCTTTTTTATTCATCAATCATCACCTCACTTTAAATTATTTTTTATGCTGTTCCCGCATTTCTATCACCGACAGATATCTTTTTTAAAATTACTCTATTCAATAAAACCCAATTCTTTTGAAATTCTATTTGCTTTATCTATTAAAATATCTTTAAACGTAATCAGTTTTGATAAATTCATTCTTGTCCTTACTGCAGATATACTTACAGCATATCTGACTTTTCTACTGTAATCTTTAATTGGTGCAGCAATACAGCAAATATTTTCCTCATGCTCTGAATTATCAATTGCAAATCCCTTATTTCTTATATCTCTTAAGGCTTTAATAAACTCTTTTTTATTGGTGATTGTATTTTTTGTTAGGGGGATAAAATCAAGACTTCCAATTATATTATTTATAATTTCATCTGTTTGAAAGGCTAAAATTACTTTCCCTGCTGCAGTACAGTTAATGGGGGCAACGTTTCCAATTCTTGAATACATCCTGATAGGTTTACTGCTTTCAATTTTATCTATATAAACAACCCTCTTCCCGTCAAATGTCGTGAGATGTATAGTTTCACTTGAATACTCTTCAAGTTCTATTAAATATGGGTGTGCAATATTTCTTATATC
>CAZHOY010000186.1:0-3972 GCA_964534695.1 uncultured Actinomycetota bacterium
GAGATATTTTATAGAGCACTGGCTCTAACTAGCGGAGAATATATAAGCAAAAACAGGTTTAAGAATAAATCCATTCCCATAACTTCTATGGTGGTTATATTTATTTTGTTTCTTTCGGCAGTTTTTTATGAACTGTATCAGATTTTTTAAGTGGCAAACCGCTTTTTTTATTAAATTCCTTCTTCCACCTGAAGCTATTAAATACAAGTCTGAAAAATTTAATGGTATCCTTAACAGGGTTTACATGGCTGATAAAATTTTTATGATATATAGTGCTTATGGGTATATTCTTAATATCAAATCCCAGCCAGCCGGCCCTGATTATTACTTCCGGTTCAGTGTCGAAATTCCTGGTTTCCAGTTTAATATTTTTTAAGACTTCTGCATTTATATATCTGAACCCTGATTGTACATCGCTAATTTTCTTACCTGCAATATTAGAAATAACCCATGAAGTAAAAACATTTGTAGCCAGTCTTATAAACGGCATGTTTTTGGTATTGCCCAATCTGTTTCCAATTATTAAATCAGGATTTTTATATTCTACTTCTTTAAGGAAATCCTTAATTTCATTGGTGCTATGCTGTCCGTCTGCGTCAATAGTTATAACTCCGGAGTAATTATTGTCTATAATATATTTAAACCCGGTTTTAAGTGACTGGCCCTTTCCCTGATTAACGCGGTGTTTAAGTGTTATTATTTTAAAATTCCCGGGGTCTGGAATTGATTTTATTAATTTTAAGGTGTTGTCGATTGAACCATCATCTACAATGATTATGTCCAGCTTATATTTAAAGCAATCCTTAATTACATCCCTTATATATTTTTCTTCATTATAGGCTGGAATTAAAATTGCTGTTCCGATAACAGTTTTTTTCTTTTTTGGTTTTATTTTTATGGATTTCATATCCTGTTTTTTGCTAAATATTTTCAATGATTATAGATTTTGGATTCTGTTATTAAAAGATCAATTTTTGTATCATGCTCCAAGACGGGAATATGGCCAACTATCTGAATATCAAAACAAAGTGCTATTTTTTTTATTTCTTTAGGAATAAGTGGAAGGAATTTATCATAAAATCCTCCGCCATAGCCTATGCGGTTCAAGTTTTTATCAAAAACAACCCCCGGGACAATAGCCAAATCAATATCCGCAGGTTTTGCAGATTTACACAAGCGGGGAATAGGTTCCATTATACCGTATGCACATTTTTCCAGCTGCTTTGATAAATTAATTACATAGAAGAGTTTTAATTCCTGTTTATAAATTCTTGGAAAAATTATGTTTTTACTGTCTTTTAGTGCCTGTCTTATAATAAAAGTGACATCAATTTCACTTCTGAAAGGATAATAGATTAAAATATTATTTGAATCTGTATAATAAGCGGTATCACAAAATTTTTCGGCTATTATCCTGCTCTTTTTTTTTCTGTCTGCAATTGGGATACTATCCCTTTTCTTTTGTATTTCCTTCCTTAGTTTTTTTTTATAAAGGATATTTTTTTCAGATTTATGATTATTCTTCATAAAAGGTTATTCCGAGACCTCCAGGCCCCAGATGTGTTCCTACCACTGTACCAATATCTACCCTTAATATTTTTTTGGGATTAAATGTTTCCTTTATTCTGCCGTACATCTCTTCGGCATCTTCTTTGGCATCTGAGTCTCCTACAGATACTGTAAGGTTTTGAGGATTTTTAACCATGGTCTTTATAGAATTTATAAGCTCGCTTTTAGCCTGGTTCCATCTTCTGGTAGTTTTAAATTGAGAAACCTCACCATCATGAAGAGTGAGTATGGGTTTAATCTCTAAAATTGAAGCTATAAGTCCTTTTGCCTTTCCAATCCTTCCGCCTTTTTTTAAATATTCCAGAGTGCTGGGCACAATAAGTACTTTAATTTTTGATTTTAAATCATATACTTCTTTTAGAATTTCCTGCTTTGACCTGCCTTCCTGTGAGAGCTGGGCTGCTTTTAATACCAAAAAACCCAGTGGAAGATGAACATACTCAGAATCAATTATCTTTATATCCCTGCCCGGCATTTCTTTTTTTGCCATTTCTGCAGAGTTTATGGTGCCCGACATTTTTTTTGAAATATGAATAGAGAGTATGCTGTCATAATTTCTAAGGATATCTGTATATGTTTCTATAAAATCTTTTGGGGTAGGCTGGGTAGTGGTGGGCAATTTTTTAGAAGTTCTTATTTTTTTATAAAATTCCTTTAAGGTTATTTCTTTTCCGTCATCCAGGAAACTTTCCTGTTCAAAGATTACTGATAGGGGAACCACTTTTATATTCAGCTTTTCTGCCAGATCTTTTGGTATATCAGAAGTACTGTCGGTGATTATGGCAATCCTACTCATTTTACCTCCTTTTTTTATTTATAGTTATTATAATTTATGCTTTTTTTACAATATTTTCAATTAATTTTGCAAATCTCTTGCCTAAAATAATTTCCTTTTTTGAGCCGTTTAGATGGTTATAATTCCTATTATTATCACTATGTTTAAAATAAGGCTGGCTTGATTTTGTTATATTTCTTATGTGGGATAAACCCAGGACTTTTATTTTTAAAAAATTTGCCATTATGACCTCCAGAATAGTTGACATTCCGACTGCATCGGCACCTAATTTATAAAGAATGTCTATCTCGGCTCTGGTTTCAAGTATTGGTCCTTTTACCCCTGCGTATATGCCGGTTCTTAGATTAAGGCCGGTATCCTGTGCTGCTTTGTTTGCAGCTATGACCAGATTTTTATCATAGGGGTGGCTCATATCCACAAAATAGTCATATCCTTTGCTGTATTTATGGCCGAAAAATGGGTTGTCAAACATAAAATTTATATGATCCTTTATTATCATAATATCATCTTCGGCAAACCCGGGATTTATTCCTCCTGCTGAGTTGGTAATAATCATATTATCGACAAAAAAATTTGCCAGAAGATTTACAGGATATACAATTTTTTTTACACTATAACCCTCATATAGATGCAATCTTCCCGGGAATATTAAAATATTTTTATTTTCTAATTTTCCGTATATTATATTTTTTTTATGCCCGGGGACGGTTGGAACTGACATATGGGGTATATCATTAATATTTAAAATTACTTTGCTTTGCAGTGGAAGGAATTCAGTGCACCTGTGGAGAAATGATCCTAGTATTAATCCATAATCTATCTTTCTAGGTATATGTGAATATAAATAGTTACATGTCTTTTTAAGTTTTTCTCTTTCAACGAAAGCTGGCTCATTCATGCCGCTAAAAGGTAATTTAGATCACCTATCAAGTATTTTTTTAAATTTTAGCATACTTTTATATTAAAAATAATCATTATTTGATTTTTTTGATATAATCTTCATATTATTTTTTGAATTAATTATTGGTTATTATAGTTATAGTCTGGAGAAAGCATATGAATTATAAAAAAATATTCCAAAGTTTTTATTTGAAATTTTTTTTTCTGATTTCAATAATAATTTTATTAATCTGCCTGTTAGTTAATATTACATCTTGTGACTCCCGGAAAAGAGTGATTAAAATTGGAAACCAGGCTGTTCTTTCCGGCGAGTATAAATCTTTTGGAGAAGATCAGCTGGTCAGTGTTAAGCTTGCTGCCAGCAATCTGTCACCAGTTAGAGTTGGGGGATTTGATTACGAGATTGAGGTAGTTACTAAAGATGATGAAGGCAATCCGGAAAAAGCTTTTCTGGTTGCGCAGGAAATGGTAGATGAAGAGGTAGCAGGTGTAATCGGTTCTACTTTTGATGGAACGACCAGAGTTTCATTGCCTGTTTATGAAGAATACGGTATACCCATAATCTCCCCTTATGCTCAAAAAACTGAAATTTCAAAAATGGGAGATACTTTTTTTAGATTGGTAATGAATACCGAGCAGCAAATAGAAAATATTGCCAGCTTTATTGACAGCAAAATCAGTCCGCAGAAAATTATACTTATAAATAA
>CAZHOY010000187.1:0-3972 GCA_964534695.1 uncultured Actinomycetota bacterium
GGCTCCCATAACAGCTATGGTAATAGCAAAAAACCATGAAAGTGTATCTAATCTTAAAAACAGAGATAAATCTAAAAAAGATAAATAAAAAGTATTTCCTACAGGTTTCCCATAGAAGAGAGCAATAATGACTACTAATGCACAGGAAACAAGAACGGCAAAAGAATCGCGCAACCTGTGAGAAAGCTTACCTAAAAGATAAGTAACGAATGCACCACTAAATGCAATTATTAGTATAAGCTGTAAACTCATCCTAAAACACTCCTGATATATTCAACCCTATTTAAAAGTTCCGAAGCAGCCGAGTTTAAAATATTCGTTATAAGCCTGTGATATATCCCGATACCAATAACTAATGCCACCAAAATAAATATAGGAATTAACGCTATAATGGGAGCTTCTTTCCTTCCTAGATTAACCTTTTCTCCTTTGAAATAAAGAACCTGTACTACACGGAAAAAATATGCCCCTTCAATTACTGTGCCTAACAGGACAAGCCCAACAAGCACAATGAACAAAACATCCTGTTTGGCCAGGGCGGCTCGAATTATTAAAAATTTACTGAAAAATCCTATAAAAGGCGGTAACCCCACAATAGAGAATGCACCGACCGTAAAAGCTAAACTCGTAAACGGCATTCTTTTGCCCATTCCTTCGAAGGCAGAAATATCCATAGAACCTGTGCGGTGGATCATATAACCTACTGCCAGGAACAATAATGCTTTTGCTAAGGTATGACTTACCATCTGAAACAATCCTGCAGTCACTGCATCTGATGTAGCTATAGCTAAGGCAAACACAATTAACCCAATCTGACCTATACTGGAATATGCCAACATCCTTTTTATGTTGTTTTGGCTAAAGGCACACATCTCACCTACTAATAGGGTCAAAATCCCCAAAAATACCAAGAACATAAAGATATTTGAAGCCCCAAATATAGTAAATATAACCCTGACAACCGCATAAAGGCCTACTTCAATAGCAATCCCTGATAAAATAGCACTGATGGATGAAGGAGCAGATGAATGGGCATCAGGAAGCCAGGCGTTTAACGGAAATATAGCTGCCTCCACTCCCAGGCCGGTAATAATCAGCACCAATGGAACAAATAAGGATAAGGGACTAATTGATGTTATATTTTGCGCAATATCAGCCATATTGAGTGTCCCAAAAAGACCGTAAAGTAATCCTATGCCTATAAGTAAGAAACTTGAACCAACAGCACCCTGAATCAGGTATTTCACTGCCGATTCGATTCCAGGTTTATCTCCTATATAAGCTACCAGGGCATAAGAAGAAATACAGAGAATTTCAAAGAAGACAAAAAGATTAAAAATATCTCCAGTAAGCACGACCCCTGTAGCACCGGTGAGTAGTAGAATATAAAGTATATGATATTTTTCTTTAGGGCCCTCTTTTATATAATCCAATGCGTAGATAGAAACTAAAAGACCCGCCAGGGAAATGATGGTGGAAAAAAGGATACCAACTGGCCCGGCTACTAAATTAATACAGAAAGGTGGTGGAAAACCACCTATAGAGATAACAATCGGGTTGTCTAATACCTTAGGAATGAGTGATAAGGAAACAATAAGATTAAAGATAAAAGCAACTACCGGAATAAATTTGCTTATCTTCTTTGAAATAAGCCCAAACAAAGGTAAAGCAAAAGCAAGACCTAAAGGTACGACAATTAACAGTACAGGGTTTACCATCTTTGCTCCTTTATTTTACGAAGATTAAGAGTCCCATAATGATGATATAATCTTATGGCCAAAGAAAGGGCTAAAGCCAAGACCGCTACCCCGATAACAATAGCAGTTAGCACTAATGCCTGAGGAACAGGATCAACCATACGAGCTGAATCTAAGCCTAGTTTTGAAAAAATGGGTGCAGTTCCTTTACTAATATAACCCACAGAGATAAGAAATAAATTTACTCCTGTATCAAGGATACTGAGTCCAATGATAACCTTAATAAGGTTGCGTTTAACTAAAATAATGCAAAGCCCAATAAGTACAAGTCCAAAAGCTCCTATATAGTAAATGTAGTTTTTTAGAAAATCCACCACGATTGATAATGAGTTCATTAGTTACTCTTTAACCTCCTGCTTCTCATTATGTATTTTCCATTAAGTCACCCATATTAAATAATTTGAAATCCTATTTTTGTTTATCCACTTTCCTCTATAAGGTTGTCAATAATATCGGTTAGTTCTGAACCAACTTTAAATCCAATAGCAATATAAATAATGGGGATGATGCCGGCACTGAAAAGGATATTAGGTATACCCTTGGGCAAGAAATTTAATAGAAAATAGCCCCCAAAGCTTAAGCCAATTAAACCGATTATAATAAATACAAGTCCTCCCAAAGATTCTACTATCTTAGTTGGTGCCTTAAGCACCCTTTTTCCCCTGCAACCCATATAAATTAAAACAAAGGCAGAGGCAACAATTGCTCCTCCCTGGAAACCTCCGCCGGGAGATAGATGTCCGTGGATAAAAATATAAGCTCCAAATAACAGAATTAATGGAAATAAAAACCTGCAGCCTGTATATACGATTAAACTAGCCGGTTCTATTTTCTTTTCAAGCTTCTGTTTCTTCCTGGTAGTTAGAATAGCACCCAGGCCAATAGAAGCTATACAAAGTATAGTTACTTCACCCAGAGTGTCAAAACCCCGGTAATTTACTACTACTGATGTAACAATATTTGCAGCCCCGGTCTCTTCTATACCATTATCAATATAATATTGGCCCACTTCTGCTGTGGACTGGCCAAAAGGAATTGCCATCAGCGATAGTGTAATTCCTAATGCAATTATACCTAGTAAGACTATGCTAACTACAATTCTCATTCTTCATGTCTCTTGGTTCTTATTATAGCGATGATAAAAACAGTGGTAACCAGTGCTGCCCCAATTGCTGCCTCTGCCATAGCTACATCCGGTGCTTGAAGGAGATAAAACAGGATTGCCGCAATTAAGCTAACAATACAGGAGGAAATTACAGCACTGAGTAAATCTTTTAAAATACAAGCAGCAATTGCTGCAACAAGCATCGAAATTACCAGGATTGAAACAACAAAAATCATCACTTTCTCTTATCCCTCCCAAACTCTTTGGTTTTATCTACCACACTCCTGTCACATAAACGTACTCCACTCTTAAGAGAAGCCCTCCCCAGAGCATGGCTTGAAATCGGATTGGATAGAAGAATGAACAATGCAATAATTAAGGTTTTCCAGAACCAATCTGGCTGCATTATGCCCACTCCAATAATAGTTAAAAAAGCCCCCAGAGTAGTACACTTTGTTCCGGCCTGGACGCGGTTATATAAATCAGGCAGTCTTAATATCCCCAGGCTTCCTAAAAAAAGGAATATAACTCCAATCCCCGTAATAATTTCTCCAATTATTAAACGCATCTAAATACCCTTTTCCAAAAATCTTGCGATGGCAACCAATCCTACAAAAGATATAACAGAATAAACTAAAGAAACGTCCAGGTAAACATACCTTTTAAAGATAAAACCTAACAGAACCAAAAAGGCAACAACAATTGTGGTCATTGTATCTACTGCTATTGCCCTATCTGAAGCAGTAGGCCCTTTTAACATGCGCAAAAGGCAAAGTATAATAGCGATCCCTACAATTATTAAAAAGATGTAAAAAATTGTCTCACTCATGAAAATATCACTCTTAAATATTTTTCAAACTTCTCACCAATAATCTCTGTTGCTTCAGTTATATTTTCTGTCCTTACATTTATCCAGTGAACGAGAAGGGTATCATCAACAATATCTAATGTAAATGTTCCCGGGGTTAAAGTAATAGAATTTGCCAGAATCATTTTTGCAATATCAGATTTAAGTCCTGTTTTGATAATAACAATACCTGGTTTTATTGGCATTTTAGGATGAACCACTCGATAAGCAACATCAAAATTCGCTTTTATTATCTCTTTAAA
>CAZHOY010000188.1:0-3970 GCA_964534695.1 uncultured Actinomycetota bacterium
TGTGTTTTTAGGCTTATATTCATTTAAATTGTATTCTCGGACAAGCTCCTAGGTATGGAAAGGGCTATTAAAGAACTTAAAAAAAATAAAGGAATTCTATATGATCCCCAAGTAGTGAAAGCCTGTCTTAAGGTTGTAACCAGTAAACACTTCTCTTTTGATAACTAAAAAATTCAAAAATTTAAAACTTTTTTACATTTCTCCAAAAATGTATTATATTAATACATAAGTATTAACTTTTATAAAAGATAATAATATAATAATATTATACTATTTATAAAAAAAGTTTTACTAAATTAAATGAAGAATAATATTAAAATCATAAAGGCAGCTTGTCTTTCGTTCTTCTGCTTATTGTTATCTGGTGCATTCTGGTATTTTCTTAATAATCTCTTCCTGTGGAGGCAAGGCAGTATTATCACCGATTTAATATCTGTCTCTATATCATTCAGCCTGTTTTTTATATTCTCAATGATATATCTTCTCTTAGTTGATAATAGGAAAATTATTATAATTTCATCTTTTTTTATTACATTTAGCCTTTTGGTATTTTTCTTGAGAAGAGATGGAATGTGGGTAGAGATATATTCTATCATCGGTTATACAATTTCAGCATTAATTCTTTTTACAGCCTATAATTTAACCAATAAAAATATCCAGCATGACAGGAAGAACAGTATAGTATTCCATGCCGGAAAATCTATTCTTAAGGCAGGACCTATGCTTCTAGTTGTATTTGCTGTTTTGTTTTCAGTTATCTTTTACTTTAATTCTCCTTTAATTAACGATGAGGAAGAAATAGAAGTAAAGGAATCTATAGTAGAAAGATTAGCCAGACCCTTTGGAAACATTATAAATAATTACATTCCCATTTATTATCCTGATATGAGTGTTGATGAATTTATTGTACTTAGCTCCATGATAGGCTTTCCTTTTGCCAAAGGTGAGGAAGAACTCATACCTCCCGTGAATATGGAAAAGCCACCCGAAAGGATAGCTAATTATCTTAGAAGCAAGGGTATATATGACTTAGAAAATCTGAATCTAATGGAACATTTAAAAGGAGATGAAGAATTCAGGGTTTTATTTCTAGAAGAGCTAAAAGAACTGACAGACCAAACAAATCCCTATCTTATGTATAAATACCGGGATAATCTTTCCCAGAACTGGGGAATTGAATTAAACGGCAGCGATAAAATGGTAACAGTATATACCAGGCTCCTGAACAGCAAGATAAACCAGATACCTCCTTTACTCAGAAATTTACTTCTAATATCTCCCTCACTATTATTGTTTTCGGTACTTGAAATCTCCTTTTTGATTTTAAATTTTATTTACTCCTTTTTATGCTGGATTATACTGATTATCTTTTACAAATCCAGATTCTATCATTACAGAAAAGTTAAAGTAGAAAAAGAAGAAATAGAATTATAAACACTGATTCAGATTAAGGCTTTAAATTAACCTAAACTTTTTTAAATTTATTTTATCAGCATGCAATCCCCAAAACTGTAAAATCTATAACCTTCTCTTTTTGCCTGTTCGTATGCATTCAGTACGTTTTCTCTCCCTGCAAAAGCCGAAACCATAACCAGTAAAGTTGACCTTGGCAGGTGAAAATTAGTAATCAACCTGTCAACAGCCTTAAATTTGTAACCGGGGTAAATATACATATCGGTAATTCCCCTCTCTGCCTTTATTGTTCCATACTTGAACATCAGTGTTTCCAGAACTCTCACCACAGTGGTACCCACTGCAGTAATCTTTTTCCCCAGCTCTTTTGACCGTTTAATCTTTTGTACCTCAGATCTCTCTATGTAATATTCTTCGCTGTGCATTTTATGCTTTTCAATCTCATCCGATGAAATAGGCCTGAATGTATCTATTCCTATATTTAATCCCACTTTTGCCATAATAACACTGCTTTTTTTTATTTTACTGATTAATTCCGGAGAAAAATGAAGTCCCGCTGTGGGCGCTGCCGTAGAACCCTCTTTTTTGGCATATACAGTCTGGTAACGGAATTGATCTATATCACTGTTTTTTATATAAGGTGGAAGGGGTACGTTACCGTATTCATTAAAAATAATTTCTGCGGGAACGTTAAATTCCACTATGGCTCTGCCATAATCCAGTTTCGATTTTACCACAAAATTATACCTGCCTATGTTTACCCTGCTTTTGGGTTTCAGCCTCTTTGAAGGTTTAAGCAGTACTGCATAATCATTACGCTCAAGTTTATTTAAAACGAAACACTCAATACATGCTCCTGTTTTTTCCTTTATTCCGACTAATCTGCACTTGGTAACCTTGCTCTCATTTACCACCAGAACATCATTTTTACCAAAATATTTAAGTACATTATAAAAAACATCGTGGCTTATATGTCCCGTCTGCCGATCAAGAACCAGAAGTTTTGAATCATCTCTTTTTGCAAGCGGCTTCTGGGCTATAAATTTTTGGGGAAGTTCGTAGTCAAATAATTCAATTTTCATAAGCTGGCAAATTATTCAAACAGTTTGGAGCCTTTTTCCTTTTTTACCCCCATATATTTAAAGGCAAGATTTGTGGCCATCCGGCCCTTTGAAGTTCTTTTTACAAACCCCAGCTGCAGCAGGTACGGTTCATAAACATCTTCAATTGTATCTACCTCTTCTCCTATAGAAGCAGATATGGTTCCGATTCCTACCGGCCCACCGTCAAACTTAATAACCAGGGTATCCAGTATTTTTTTATCAACCACATCCAGGCCTAATTTATCTATATCTAATCTTTCAAGGGCCTTTTCGGCTATTTTATCATCTATTAAATCATCACTATACATTAAAGCATAATCCCGGACCCTGCGCAGCAGCCTGTTGGCAATCCTTGGTGTTCCCCTGCTCCTGCCCGCAATAATTTTTGCGCCTTTACCAGTTATTTCTATGTCAAATATACCGGCCGATCTTTTTACAATTTTTACAATACTTTCCTCATTATAATAATCCAGCCTTAGATTTACTCCGAATCTTTCCCTCAGCGGAGATGCAACCAGTCCGATTCTAGTAGTGGCTCCTATAATAGTAAACGGTGATATATCTAGCCTAATTGATTTTGCAGAGGGCCCCTTACCTATTATTATATCCAGCTTGTAATCTTCCATGGCAGGGTACAGTATTTCCTCCACATTCCTGCTAAGCCTGTGAATTTCATCCACGAATAAGACATCAAAATTTTCTAAATTTGTCAGTATTGCAGCTAAATCTCCTGCTCTCTCAATTGCAGGGCCTGAAGTAATCTTAAAGCCTACTCCCATTTCATTGGCAATTATTTCCGCAAGGCACGTTTTCCCCAGGCCGGGAGGACCCGATAGTATTACATGGTCCAGCGGTTCTTTTCTTTTTCTGGCAGATTTAATGAATACCAGAAGATTTTCTATAATCTTTTTCTGCCCTATAAATTCAGATATAAATCTGGGTCGAAGATTTTTGTCCAGCTCTGTATCCACTTTTATATGTTTGGGATTTATATCACTATTTTTTTCATTTTGTTCCATAACCTGATATTGCCTGCGTATTATTTTATATTTCCCTTAATGTCATTTTTAGTATATTTTCAACTTTTTCCTTCTCAATAATGTCAACATTTAATTTCAATATTGCTTTTCTTATTTCCGTTGAACTATAACCCAGAGTTCTAAGCGCCTGTTTAACCTCATGAATTTTTTTGTTTTCTTCCTGACCTGCCAGTATAACCCCCTCTATTTTATCCTCTTCTATCTTATCCTTAAGCTCTAAAATTATTCTCTCGGCAAGCTTTTTTCCTATGCCCGGGACTCTTCTCATAAGATCTACTTCTTTATCTGTAATTATCTTTTTAAGTTCACTGCTGCTGTAAATAGATAAGGCACTTAATGCTATTTTAATTGATATTCCTGATACTCCCAGCATTTTTAAAAAAAATTCCTTCTCGTCGGAACTCAGAAATCCTA
>CAZHOY010000189.1:0-3956 GCA_964534695.1 uncultured Actinomycetota bacterium
TTATTTTAGGCCGGTTTCATGCTGCAGAGAGGATGTTATAAGAATAGCTCCGGCTTTAAGGATGTTGTTAAAAAAAAATGAAACTTCAATTGTGGTCTTTAAAAATAATAACCTTATTTCGCGGTATGTAGAGAGTGAAAAAGAATTCTTTTCTATCTTTTCACCAGAAAAAAACAATCAGATGCTAAATAAAATACTCATCCCTGCTTATATAGTTAAATGTAAAGATATGGATGAACAATACAGGGTGATTAAAGAAGAATTAAATAGACAAATGGATGTAAATATAATCGCTATCCAAAAAACTGGTGTTTTTGCACGGGGAGAAACCAAAGTGGAAGCTGATAAGCGTATGACTCTTTTCCTGGACCTGGTAAAGGTAAAAAAATATAGTTCCCTTAACAAAAACATCAACTTTAAAGAAGTTGAGAGCTACCTTTCTAAGACCTATGGTAATATGATTGCCAGTTTTAAAACAGAGAAAAAGAATCTATCGGAAAAAATTGCCATTGTGACTGGTGCTGCTCAGGGATTTGGCAAATGTATTGCAGAATCTCTAGTAGAAGAAGGAGCTAATGTGGTCCTGGCAGATTTAAATGCAGATATGGCAAGAGAAAATGTTCTAAAATTGAATAAAGAATATGGTCAGGGTAAATCTTTAGCTGTAAAAGTAGATGTAACTAATGAAGATTATGTAAAAAATATGATTTGGGAGACTATAGCAGAATATGGGGGTCTTGATATTCTTATTAGTAATGCAGGGGTTCTTAAAGCAGGAAGTCTAGAGAGTATGGATCTGGAAAGTTTTGAGTTTTCTACTAAAGTAAACTACACAGCATTTTTTCTCTGTACCAAGTATGCTTCTGAACCTATGAAAATTCAATTCTGTTTTAATAAGAATTACTTTTCGGATATTATCCAGATAAACTCCAAGTCTGGTCTTGAAGGAAGTAAAAAGAATTTTACCTATGCCGGCAGTAAGTTTGGTGGGATAGGTTTGATTCAGAGTTTTGCCTTGGAGCTTGTAGAATATAACATTAAAGTAAATGCGGTATGCCCTGGAAATTTTTTTGAAGGTCCTCTTTGGTCTGATCCTAAAAACGGACTTTTTATTCAGTATTTAAAATCCAAGAAGGTTCCTGGGGCTAGAACTGTAGAAGATGTTCAAAAATTCTATGAAAGCAAAGTTCCCATGAAACGTGGATGTCAGATAAATGATATAGCTAAAGCTATTTTTTATATTATTAACCAGAAATATGAAACTGGCCAGGCTATCCCGGTAACCGGTGGTCAGATCATGTTAAAGTAAGATAATCACAGTTCTTCAATAAAGCTAAATACGATGATAGAAATAGAAAGAGAAATTGTAAAATATCAAGAACTATTAAATGACAGGGAGCCTGAAAAGCGTATGAATAATTTAAGGTTGATTCTGAAAGAGGAAAAAGCTAAACAGGTGCCCAGTAGGCAGATGGATTATTATATTAATAATCATATTCATACAACCTTCTCCTTTTCATACTATACACCTACCATGTCTGTATGGATGGCCTTCCGTTCCGGATTGCAGACTGCCGGTATTATAGATCATGATACCATCAGCGGAGCCAGGGAATTTATGGCAGCAGGTGAGATAGCAGGGATTCCTACTACTAAAGGGGTGGAATGCAGAGCAGATTTTTCAAAAACCCCTCTTGAGGGCAGGCGTATAAATAATCCTGATCAGAGATCTGTAGCCTACATAGCCATTCATGGAGTTCCTGATCACCAGATTGACAGGATAAATACCTTTTTTGCTCCTTATAGAGAAGAGAGGAATAAACGGAATCTGTTAATGATACGGCGTTTGAATGAAATATTAGAACCTGTTTCATTATCATTAGATTTTAATGTAGATGTCCTGCCTCTTTCCTATGCTTCGAAGGGTGGTACTGTAACAGAAAGGCATATCCTTTTTGCTCTTGCTCGGAAGATTATGGAAAAATTCTCAAAAGGAAGAGAAGTGATTGAGTTTTTACAGAATAAGCTGAAAGTTGAAATTTCGAAAAAAAACCTTTCCTACCTGGAAGATAAAAAAAATTATTTCTATACTTATGATATCCTTAATGTTTTAAAAAGCACTCTGCTGGGAAAGTTTTATATTGATACAACCACAGAGTGCCCTGATGTAAGAGATGTCCTGGCACTATCTGATGAAATAGGATCTATATCTGCCTATTCCTATTTAGGCGATATTGCTGAATCTGTAACCGGTGATAAAAAGGCTCAGAAATTTGAAGATGATTACCTTGAATTACTATTTGATGTGATTAAAAAGCTAGGTTTTAAGGCAGTTACTTATATGCCTACAAGGAATAATGTGACTCAGATAAAACGTATCCAGAGCTTATGTGGAAGATATGGCTTTTTTCAGATCAGTGGTGAGGATATAAATTCTCCCAGGCAGTCCTTTATTTGTAAAATTCTAAAGAATCAGGAACTGCATAATCTTGTGGATGCAGCATGGGCTTTAATTGGTCATGAAAAGAGGGTAGAAGAAGACCTGGACGAAGGACTTTTCTCCAGAAAAATAATAAAAAAGTACCCTGATTTAGATAAGCGGATTCAAATATTTAAGGAAGAAGCTAAAAATAGAGTAAGGGAAAAAGCTTGAAAACAAAAGCTGTAAGGTTATATGGTAAAAATGATTTACGATTGGAAGAATTTGAGCTCCCACCATTAAAGGATGACGAAATCTTAGCCCATGTTATTTCTAATAGTATCTGTATGTCTAGTCACAAAGCGGCAGAACAGGGAGCTGACCATAAGCGGGTATCTGTAGATATTAGTAAAAATCCTATTATTATAGGCCATGAATTCAGTGGCGATATTATTGAAGTAGGTAAAAAATGGCAGAAACAATTTTCTCCCGGTGATAAGTTTTCAATACAACCGGCTTTGAACTATAAAGGAAGCCTGGCTGCCCCGGGATATTCTTACAAGTATATGGGGGGTAATGCTAATTATATAATCATACCAAATGAAGTAATGGAATGCCAATGCCTGTTAAAATATAATGGTGAAGGTTATTTTCCTGCTTCTTTGTCTGAACCTATGTCCTGTATTGTGGGGGCTTTTAATGCCAGTTACCATACGACACCTGGTTCTTATATTCACCATATGGGAATTAAAAAAGGAGGTAATATGGCTTTGCTTGCAAGTGCAGGACCTATGGGATTGGAGGCTGTGGATTATGCTATACATTCCGAATATAAACCCTTACTTATAACAGTAACAGATATTGACGAAAAGCGCCTGCAGTGGGCAAAAAGCATTTTCCCACCCAGGGATGCAGAGCAAAATGGAGTGAAACTGGTATATATAAATCCTTTAAAAGTCTCTGACATTAAAACCCATCTTCTGGAATACACAAACGGTAAGGGTTTTGATGATGTGTTTATTTTTGCTCCTGTAGAATCTATTATTGAACTGGGAGATGTTATTCTAAAACCTCATGGCTGTCTTAATTTTTTTGCAGGTCCTAGCAGTCCCCAGTTAACTGCAAGAATTAATTTTTATAATGTTCATTACAATTCAACACATATCGCTGGCACTAGTGGTGGGAATAAAGAGGATATGAAGATAGCTTTAAAATTGATAAGTCAAAAACTGGTGACACCGGCTGTGATGATAACTCATATCGGGGGATTGAATGCAGTGGCGGATACTATTATAAACCTTCCTCAAATTCCTGGCGGGAAAAAATTAATTTATACCAACATAAAACTTGATCTGACCGCAATAGAAGATTTTAAAAATTTACAGGATAAAAATCCCCTGTTTAAAGAGCTTTATCATATTACAGAAAAAAATAAGGGACTCTGGTCCTTAGAGGCAGAGGAATATCTACTTGAAAATGCTGAAAAAATATAATCAAGGAGGATGAAGTGGCTACACCGGTTATAATCCCCAAGTTG
>CAZHOY010000190.1:0-3953 GCA_964534695.1 uncultured Actinomycetota bacterium
CGTTCCTAATACCAAGAGCATCCTGGATGGCAGCTATTGTACACTGGGCACATCCTCTGTAATCTCTCTCATACTTAAAGCCATTGTCGTATGCATTTTGCATCATTTTTTCCTTGTCCATAAAAACCTCCATAATATTTTTATATTTCAACAATCAATGTTTTCTATCTCTCTAAGTATTATTTGAATGTCGACCCACCATCAATAATGATTTGCTGACCGCTAATAAATTCTGCGTATTTTGACGCGAGAAATAGAGTTAGGTACGCCACATCCTCTGGCTGTCCAAATCTTCCCACCGGAATACGCTGGATTAACTCTTTCCGCTTTAAAGGATCCGGCACTCTGGACATTAGTAGATTTGTCTCTATAAGAGCTGGTAGGATCGCATTAACAGTTATTCCTCTGGGGGCTAACTCTTTGGACATAATACGTACCAATCCATTAATGCCTGCCTTTGCCGCAGTGTAAAAGGCAGCGCCTCCGCCACCAGTTATAGAACCCGCCGATCCTATGTATATAATCCGACCTTTGCCTCTGGGCACCATATACTTTAACACCACTTTGGTCACAACAAATGCACCGGTTAGATTAACTTCTATTCCCTTTTCCCAAAGATCCAGGGATAATTCCATAGTAGTTGTGGGCTCAGTGAAACCGGCGCTGTTTACAAGAATATCCACAGAACCAAAACTGGATACAGCAAAAGAGCAAAGTTTTTCCATTTCAACTATGGATGTAACATCACCAGCAAAGGATTTATAACTCCAGCCATTTTTTTTCATTACTGTATCTATTTGCTTGAGTCCTTTTATATCCGATTCTGTAGGCAGATGATCAATGACTACATTAGCTCCAGCAGCCGCAAATTCAATACTAACAGCAGCACCAATACCACATGAGCCACCTGTCACAATAACTGTCTTGCCTTTGAAGTCCAACTTCATGTTTTTATCTCCTTAAGATGTCAAACAATGTAAAGTTTTATATCCTTTGACTCGATTATTTCTTTATATTCTTTTGATATTCCTTCATCAGTTATTATAATATTTATATCGTCTAGACTAGCAAAAAAGGTTGTACTGATTTTGCCAAATTTACTTGAATCCACTACTAGGATTCTCTGTTTGGCTGAGGCGATCATAGCTTTCTTTATATCAGCTTCAAAATAGAAGTACGTGGTAAGCCCAAGTTCTTCATCAACCCCGGCTGAGGAAATAAAAGCTTTGTCCGCCCGAATACTGCTAATTTGTGTAGAACCATTTATACTTTGAAATACATTGGAATCCCGGTGCAAAAATCCACCTAAAAGTATTAGATTTATATCTCTCCATTTATAGAATTCAACAGCATTTTTAAATGTATAACAGACGGCGGTGAAAGGCATCTTCTTATCCACAAATTTAGCTACAAAAAAAGTGGTAGATCCAGAATCAAAGAATATAGTTTCGTTTGGATTAATTAAAGATGCTGCTTTCTCCCCAATCCGACTTTTTTGCCTAATATTACGAGTAGCTTCCTTGCTAATAATATAAGGATCTTCTATAGTAATAGTACCACTAGATAAAATAGCACCTCCGTGCGTCCGCTTGATGAATCCTTCTTTTTCCATTTCTCTCAAGTCTCTTCGCACAGTCATATCTGATACGTTTAGGATAGCAGCAATTTCAGCGACTGTAGCTTTTTCTTTTTGTTGCAGTAAATTAAGTATATTTTTTATTCTATTATTTTGTTTTGCACGCGTCATCTTATTTCTCCTATCTATTAAATCACCACCAAATATGATTAATATAACATAAAATAAACATTTATTTAATAATATCGTCAAATTTTTGAGCATATTTTGTTAGAAAAAGTTAAAATGCACTATTTAAAAGCTAAAAACGAACTTAAACAAAACAATAATAAACAAGTATGTATATGATAACTGATTAAAATTTAGCAAATTAATATTCTCATTTTCAACAACCTGATTCAAATTAATTTATCTTAATATAAGAATCTAACATCAGCCATCTCAAATCATACGTCTGAAATGATTCTAAGTTTCACCCTTTTACTTCGTATGAACATAACTGAAGCTGCTAAGTCCTTAATTATTGGCTTTATTACCTCCCTGGGGAGGACTACCGAACTTGTAAGGCTCCCCTGTGAGATGAGTACCTCTTTTATTACCCTGTTTTTTATATCAAGCAGAAGAACTCTGAACTGTTCCTTCTTTAAATCCTTAAGAAGCGGGATATAATAATTGGCCACTTCCTAGCTGCATCTAAAAACTTTATTGTTCCCGTTTTTTTCGGATACCGCCCTCTTTCCCAGTTCAAGTGCAGCCATAGTCTGGGCTGCTTTTACCCTGCCTATTCCCTTAATTTCAGTTAGCTCTGCAACTGAAACATTAAATAACTCATTCAGGGATTTATATGCTGACAGGATATCTTTTACAAGGTCAAGGGCTGACCTTCCGACTTTCCCGGTATTAGTCCCTGTTCTAAGAAGTATTGCAAGAAGCTCGCATTTACTCAGATACTCGCTTCCGTATTCTATAAGTTTTTCTCTTGGCCTTTCTCCTTCAGGCCACCGGCTCATTGGAAGATAATCTGTTTTCCCTCTTTGATTATTCTTCAATAAAATCTTTCTTTATAAATTTTTATATCAGGTTATATTAAATAAAAATAATAATAACCTATTTATGTATTTATGTAAATAGACAAAATTAAAACCGCTTAAAAACTGACCTTCTCCCCAAAAACTGATCCATTCATAATGCTAGTCTTTTGTATATAATAAAGCTAACAAGAAAGGATCAGGGAAATGAGAAGCAGCAAGTTTACCGAAGAGCAAATCGCCTTTGCCTTAAAACAGGCAGAAACAGGTACACCACCAAAGGAAGTTATAAGAAAGATGGGAATTACTGAACAGACCTTCTACCGCTGGAAGAAAAAATACGCAGGAATGCTGCCCAGTGACTTAAAGAAGCTGAGGCAGCTTGAGGAAGAAAATAGACAGCTAAAAAAACTGGTGGCAGATCTAAGCCTGGATAAACAAATGCTTCAGGATGTACTGTCAAAAAAGTTCTAAGGCCTGCAGCTAAAAGAGAAGCAGTAGATTGGCTGCAGGCTCGTTACGATATAAGCGAGTGCTGGTGCTGCAGGGTAATTAGATTCTGCCGGTCAACCCAGCGATATATAGCCAAAAAAGCTGATAATATACCCTTAAGGATGCGTATAATAGATATTTCCTCTTCCAGGGTTCGGTATGGATACAAGAGGATACATGTGCTTTTGCTCCGTGAGGGTTTTGGAAGGTAAACCACAAGGCAGTGTACCGTATTTATTGCCAGGAAGGGCTTAATTTGCGCTACAGGCAAAGAAGGAAACACATAAGCAGAGCCAGGCTCCCCAAAGTGGATGTGACTGCTATCAACCAATGCTGGGCCATGGATTTTATGTCCGATACACTCTTTAACGGCAGAAGGTTCAGAGCGCTTACCATGATGGATCTGTACTCAAGGGAGTGCCTAAATATTTATGCAGGAAAAAGTATTACGGGAGATACAGTAGTGGATATACTGGAGGCCATTAGCTACCATAGAGGACTGCCTGAAAGGTTCAGGGTAGATAATGGTCCTGAGTTCGTATCAAAAGCACTTGACAACTGGAGCTATCAGAATAACATTAAGCTTGAGTTTTCCCGTCCAGGGAGACCGGTGGACAGTGCATATATTGAGTCCTTTAATGGTAGTCTAAGAGATGAGTGCCTAAATACCAATTGGTTCTTGTCAATAGAAGATGCCCGTAGTAAATTAGAGCTATGGAGAAGGGACTATAATGAGTTCAGGCCTCATAGCTCCCTGGGTAATATGACTCCCGGCTGAGTTTGCTGGTCAATTGTCCATAAGGGCAAATAAGCCGGATTACTAACATTATAGGTGGACTAGTTTTTGGGGGACCCTC
>CAZHOY010000191.1:0-3949 GCA_964534695.1 uncultured Actinomycetota bacterium
GATTAAAGATGAGACAATGCCGGTAAGAATATCAGAAATTATTTATTATTTTGTAGTAAGGAATCTTCATTATGATTATACACGTGCCGAAGATAGGAATTACGAATTTCTTTATGCATCGGAAATACTGGAAAGGGAGAAGGGCGTATGTGCAGATTACGCCATTCTTTATACCGCACTTTTAAGGGCAGCAGGAATACCTGCCAGACTTGCAGCTGGAATTCCTGTGTATACTATTTTATATGAAAAATCAAAGGAAATAGATTTGGGTCACGCATGGGTTGAAATAAAACTTCCAATATATGGCTGGATACCCATAGATATCACCGTAGAAGATAATTTCATGTCTAAAAATTATTACCTTGATATCACCACAGAGAGGGGACCAGGATACCTTTATGAAAATACTACAATGGACTGGAGCAGTTATTACTATGATGGGTTTTTATTTAACTGGGATGGTCCCGAAATACCCCATACAGAGCAGGAATTCTTATTCAGGGTGGTTAATCTGGACCTGGAAGATATAATATGTGATTGACAATTCATTTAGAGGCTGCCTTAACCAATAAAAATGAATTTCCTGGAACAATCAAAGGATTTTTTAAAAATTAATCACTTTTTGCCGGTATTTTTTCTTAATTGTAAAAATTCTTCAATAATAAAAAATATAAATAGTTGAAAGTTTAGATAATGAATTGTGTTATAATAATTATCCTATAAGGGATTAAGAAGTACCTATGCGACCTATTAAAAAATAATAAATCTTTTTCGTAATGGCACTTTTAATTTATAACATAATAGTTTCTTTTCTACTTCTGATATTTTTTATTAATTACTTTATTAATTTTATCTATTTCAAAGATATATCTAATTTTAAATTACCCCTGATACTGAAGAAAAAAAAACCTCTTATTTCAATTCTTATACCTGCAAGGAATGAAGAAAAAAATATTAAAGATTGTTTGATATCACTGGCAAAACAAAATTATAGTAATATTGAAATTCTAGTGCTTGATGACGACTCCAGTGACGATACTGCATCCATTATAAAAAATATTTCGAAGAAATTTAAAAATATAAGATTAATAAAGGGAAAACCCTTAAAGGATGGTTGGACCGGTAAAAATTATGCCTGTCATCAATTATACAGAAAATCAAAAGGTGAGTATCTTTTTTTTACCGATGCTGATACTGTCCATAGGGATGATTCTGTAGAAAGTGCAATAAGCTGTCTGGACAGTGAGAAACTTGATATACTGTCAGCCTGTCCGGAACAGATAATGAAATCTTTCCATGAAAGAATGGTAATCAACTTGATAAGTTTTCAGCTTTTAATTCCTCCGCTGCTGTTTATAAAAAGATCTAAAATTCCTGTATTCGGCAGCGGTATTGGTAGTTTATTACTGGTAAAAAGAAATATTTATAAAAAATTAGGCGGTCACAGGAGAATAAGAGACAGTTGTGTTGAAGATACTACAATTTCAAAATTATTTATAAAAATGGGTTATAAATTTATGATATTTAATGGAGTAAAAACGTATTCAACCAGACCATACGATAATTTTGGGGAAATATATGATGGATTCTGCAGAATTTTTATGGGAAATTTTAACAATAAAATATCAATTTCACTGATTATTCTTGTTCTCTTTGTTTTTTTCCTGTTTCCATTCTTTATACTGCTGCTGCTTCCTTTTATCACATTTTATAGAGATATTCTGTTCTATGTGAATTTATTTCTTATTCTGTTCCAGATACTGGTTATTTTGCTGGCAAGATTAATGGCAGTTATAAAAATAAATGGAAAAATTTATGATATATTCTTACATCCGATATCGATATTTTACATGATTTTTATGAATTTAAAATTAATCTTTCAAAAAAGGAAAGAAGCTTATACGAGCTGGAAAGGAAGAAAACTGTACAGGCATTCTTTAAATTTTGTAAACGATTTATTGAAATAAAGATATGTATTCTGAAAGAGAACAAATACTGGAAGGCAGCTTGAACAGGTTGCTGTTTAAATTTGCAGGACCCGGAATACTTGGGATACTGTTGGGATTTCTCTATGTTATTGTAGACACTATATTCGTAGGTAGAGGTGTAGGACCCCTGGCAATAACTGCTCTTTCAATTGCTTTACCCGTAATGCTGGCTATGATGGCTGTTGGCCTTATGATCGGAACGGGCTCGGCATCTATTGTATCAAGAGCGCTGGGAAATAAAGATAAGAAAAAAGCAGTTAATGTTGTGGGGAACGGAATTATATTGAACATTGTCTTTAATATTATTTTTATAATTTTAGGATATATATTCATCGACAGGCTCCTGATATTCTTTGGGGCCTCAAAAGATGTGCTGCCTCTTGCCAGAGAATATCTGATAATCGTTTTTCCAGGCTTTACGCTCTTATCATTTTTAATAGCAACAAATGATTTTGTCAGGGCAGAAGGAAAGCCAAGAGCGTCAATGTATTTTATTGCTATCGGTTCCTTTTTAAACATAATAATTGATCCCATTTTTATTTTTGTATTGAAAATGGGTATAAAAGGTGCCGCAATAGCAACTATTATAAGTCAGATATTGAGCACTGCTCTTATAATATGGTTTTATATGTCCGGTAAAAGCATCTATAGATTCAGGCTGCAGATGTTTAAAATAAATTTAAAAAATATAAAAGATATTCTGTTTATCGGATGTCCTAATTTCTTTATGATGACCATTGCAAGTGCAGTAGTTTTAATTTTTAACAGATCACTGCGGTTCTATGGGAATGACATTCATATAGCTATTCTGGGAATAGCATATAGAATAATTGGATTTATACAAATACCGGTAACAGGAATAGCTCAGAGCTTTGCTACCATATCAAGTTTTAACTACGGTGCTAAGTCATACATGAGAGTTAAAAAAGTAATGGGAATAACTATATTGTGGACCACTATTATATCGTTTCTGGCTTTTATACCAATGATGTTCTTCACGAGGTATTTCTTGAGTATTTTTAGCAATGATCAGGTTCTTATCAATACGGGAATAATGCCCCTGAGGACATTAATTATTTTCTTTCCACTGGTAGGCCTGCACATGGTAATTACAAGTTTTTTTCAATCCCTGGGAAAACCAGTGCAGGCAATTTTAATTATTACCACAAAGCAGTTTTTATTTTTAATTCCGGCTATTTATATACTTCCAAAAATTTTTGACTTAAACGGAGTATGGATGGCAATGCCTGTTGCAGATTTTCTGTCAATAACTATTGCTGTTATATTTATGCTGTATGAAATAAGGATTTTTAACAGAAAAGCGATTAAAGAAGCTGTAGAAGTCAGCTGAACATAAAAAATTTGAATATATAATAATTGCATTTACTTCTATAAAATAAATCAATGACATTTAAAAATTTCTATATATTGCAGCAGTGTGTTCTGCACTGAAAATTCTTTAAAAATTCATAATTTAACAGAATATTACAGATAATTTATAATGTAAGAGGGTATATTTTATTATCTGCCGGATAAATTTCAGGATGAAACAGATTATTAATTTTAGAAATAAAAGCGCTACTGTATTAATGGCAGTGACTGTAATATTTTTTTCTTTTTTAACAATGGGATGCAGTCAGGATAAAGAGGGGTCCGGCTTACTGGATAAATTCATAGCCGAAGCAGAAAAAAATAATCTTCCCACGGAATATCTTAAGATGATAAATGATAAAATAAGATTAAAATACAGACCGAGACCTGCCTATGGATATGGAGTAGTGTATTTAACCTATGCATTTGATGAAAATGGAAATCTTAAATCTTTTTCAGAAATGGATAGTTTTGAAATCTCCAGTGTGTACCACGAGTGTTTTCATGCTTATATTGATCTTATAGTAAGGGAAGGCCTGGGATCTGAAAAAGAAACTCAAGATTTTAATAATATAATGGAAGAAGCAGTA
>CAZHOY010000192.1:0-3934 GCA_964534695.1 uncultured Actinomycetota bacterium
TGCTTTTGCTATCTTTTTGGTATTGCCGTGGTGTTCTGAATGATAGATTATTAAAACTTTCAATATTGTATCTTTCTTTAGTTTAATATATTATTTATTATCTTATCACACTCAAAAACATTTGTGAGAACTTCATCTATGATGAGTGGAGGATTTATATTCTGTCCATCACAAGTATATTTTGATGGAATCATTTGGTTATTTAAAAAAGAAGGACTTTCAATTTTCATAATCACCCCATATACATTTTAATAATTATATAATTATCATTAGGGATTGATAAGTTAATCAGGCTAATAAGATGGTGAAGTAGTATAATGTAGATAAATCAAGTTATTTTTTAAAACCAATAATAGATTAAAAATGTAGATGAATAATTCTGTAATTTAATAGGAAATTTATTTTTTTATTATTAAATGAAAAATAATAAAAAAGTCCTTCTTGTAAACACCAATTTAATTAAGCCTCCCATTGCTCCTATAGGATTGGATTATATTGGAAGTGCACTTGTAAAAAATGGTTTTGAAACAGAGCTATTAGATCTTAATTTTTCAAAAAATATAAAAGAAGATATAAGAAAGAAATTAACTGGAAGCTCTTTTTTAGCTATTGGAGTTACTATTAGAAATACGGATGATTGTTATTATTTAAGTCAGGATAATTTTTTAATTCAGATCAAAGATATAATAAAGCATATTAGAAAATATTCTGAGTCTCCAATAATATTGGGAGGTGGCGGATTTTCGATAATGCCCCTAAAGATAATTAACTTCCTTAAAGCTGATTTTGGGGTAATGGGGGATGGAGAGTTTATATTACCCAAGCTTTTAGGAGTTATTAGGGAAAATAAAAAATATCCTAATGCACTTAATAATATTAAAGGTGTAGTAAGTAGAAGAACGAGCTATAAAATAATAGGACCCCAGAATGGTTCATTGAAAGAATATCCTCTTTCCAATAGAGACTTAGTAGATAATAAAAGATATTTTAATGAAGGAGGTATGGGTAGTGTTGAAACAAAAAGAGGTTGCAATAGAAGGTGCATATATTGTGCTGATCCTTTAATTAAAGGAAGCAAATTAAGAACCCGCCCTGTAAAAACAGTCATAGAAGAAATAAGAAAATTAATACATAAAAATATAAATTATATACATTTCTGCGATAGTGAATTAAATATTCCCATAAACCATGCTACTGAGCTCCTAAATCAAATAATAGAAAATAGATTGGTTAACAAA
The DNA here is from genome assembly GCA_964534695.1 of uncultured Actinomycetota bacterium. GTDB lineage: Bacteria > Actinomycetota > Humimicrobiia > Humimicrobiales > Humimicrobiaceae > CAZBSE01. The sequence goes on from CAZHOY010000192.1 coordinate 1,239, forward strand.
ATAAGATGGTATTCTTACATGAGCCCAATCCCCTTTGATGAAAATTTTATAAAGCTTTTAAAAAAGTCTGGGTGTGAGGGTATTAATTTTGGAGTAGATAGTACCCATACAATGATTCTTAAGAATCTGGGTAGAGATCACAATTTAGAAGACCTTGAAAATATATCAAAACTTTGCTCAAAATATAAAATTAGGTTTATGTTTGATTTATTAGTTGGTGGGCCAGGTGAAGATAAAGATACTATAAAATATACAATAGATTCTGTAAAAAAACTAAACCCTACCTGTGTGGGAATATCATACGGGATCAGGATTTATCCAGGCACCACTCTTTCAAGTATGATAAGAAAAGATACTTCCCCTGGCAAAACCCTTTATGGAAATATTAGTAGTAATAATAATTTTCTAAGACCTGTTTTTTACCTTTCAAAAAAGATTGGAAAAGATTTGATAGGGTATACCAATAGCCTGGTTTCTGAGGATAGGAGATTCTTTATTGGGGCATCTGATAAATCTGATAAGAATTATAACTATAATGAGAATTTGAAACTTCAGAAAGCAATTAAAAGTGGCTATAGAGGAGCTTTTTGGGATATACTACAAAGATTGAATTTTAATTCATTGTAAACCCATTCTTTATAATAGATGGGTTAAAAGTTCAGATTAACAAAAATCAGCGAGCATATAACACAGTTTATAGACTTAAATAATTAATCATTTATATTTTTGTGTTTATGTACAATTTAAGAATTATTTCAAAGTTAGACACCCTTTTTTATACTGTCTCATTTCTTCCTGACCATAATGCTCAGCCATCAAACTTTTTAATGTAAATTTCGGTAACTATCAATTTTTAATAAAAGTTATATAATAATTTTGGGAAATTACCTTTAAATATATATATACTTATTAGTCTCAAACTTAAGAAGTTATTATGAAAAAAAACAAAATCTATTTAATTTTAGCTATTATAACTTCCCTTATTCTTTTTACCACTGCAGCTGTATGTAATCAATGCAGTGCAGCTGAGGACCCTGCACCTGGTGAAGAGGAACCACCAGATGAAGAACCTCCAGAAGAGGAACCACCAGATGAAGAACCTCCAGAAGAAGAGGAGCCTGATGAAAACTTAAGTTCTCCTAATATTGATCTGGAGATATATGAAGGTCCTGTCTATTCAGAAGCAGATGAAGTATGCTACTATAGGGTAAAAGCAATAGTTTCAGGAAATCCTGTACCTAATGTAGAATTCTCCAGAGATGATTCAGGGGGATCCTGGGGTGGATTAAAAGCCCAGGTTAATCTAAATGATCCTTCTGATTCTTACACTTTAACTGCTACTGCAGTCAATTCTGAAGGGGAAGATACCGATTCTATAACCCTCAATTGGGACTGCAATAGAAATCCAGTAATATCTGAAATAATACTTATGGGAGACCATTTTGCTGGAGTTGAATATGAAGTCTCCGTAGCAGCCTCTGATCCTGACGATGATATGCTCTCATACAAGTGGAGTGCAGAGGGCGGTACTATTGATGATGATACAGAAGAATCTATAGTATGGACCACTCCTGATACTCCCGGTAATTATGATTTAACAGTAGTGGTAAAAGATGGAAAAGGTGGACAGGATTCAAAAACTGCTACCGTGGAAGTTACAGGACTGTCTATGGTTATTAACTTGCCTATAGTAGCGTGCGAGGGAGGATATGTGGTTAAGGATGAGTTTGTAAGGGGATGCCATGAAATATATATTGGCGATTCAGCAGGTAATCATGCATCAAGAGGTTTTATCAGCTTTGATATATCAAGTTTAAGTGGAGTTACGATAAAATCTGCAACTCTTACACTAAGTCTTGATCAGAGACTAAACAAGCCGGAAGATGCATTTGAAAAATTCTATATTAATTGGACAAGCTGGGGACCAGTCCCCCTAGAACCTGATACTTACTATATGGCTGGTGCTTACATTGAGACTTATCCAGGATCTACCAGCGGAAATATAAATCTAGAAGATGATGAAGAAATGATAAATGCAATTCAAAGACATATTAATGAAGGTAAGCCCAGGTTCCAACTTGTACTTAGATTCCACTACCCTTCTGTAGATGATGAGGGTGATTGGGATGGATTGAGGTACCTGCAGAGTGATATAAATTTAAAAGTTGAATATATACCTTGAGCATTATCCTAGGACAGTAACATCTTAAAAGTAAGAATAGAAATTTGTAATAGGTTTTAAGCTCCTAAATTTTTAGTAATTAACATAAGTCATATTAAATTATAGAGTAGAATTAATAATATTGTACTTCAGTATAAAATGATGATTAATCATTCAGCAGTTTTCAAATTAGAAACACTTCCCTCAGTATCTATAAAGTATTATTCAGCAGACTTAGCTCTATAGTCTATAAATTATTTTCGGCTTATCTTTCTTATAATCAAACTGATTATTCCAAGCAGTACTCCCACACCAATAAATAGATAAATTATCACTCGATTTTCAGTTGTGCTGAAAATTATTCCAAGAACTACTAAAGCGATACCAATAGATTGCAATGTATCGCTAGTAGTCCATCTCTTTTTTCCCAACATTTCCCTACCTTCATTTTGAATAATTTGTTTAAAACAATAACATATATTAATTTTAATGGAAATAAATGGAATAAAATATAAGTCTAAAAACTCAAGTCTGG
>CAZHOY010000193.1:0-3932 GCA_964534695.1 uncultured Actinomycetota bacterium
GGACATAATGTCAAAGAGCTTTTAAAATTACAGAAAATATTTTACGTAGTCGTTTTTAGGTTGAAATATTCCATATTTTAATATATGTTTAATGCCTATATTTTAGTTGTTCACCATTAACTGATTAATTATTCATTTATATTAAAATTTAAAAAGGTTTTAAAACGGGAAAAGAAAATATGCAAAATATTACAGAGCTTAGCTTAAAAAGTTTATTTAAAATTTTAACTAAAAGAAAGGCCGCATTTTTAATTGCCTTTATTATTGTTTTTGTAATTGGTTTAACTTACACCTTTTTGGTTTCGCCGGAATATAGCTCAACTTCGCAAATAACTTTATCGGACAGTGAAATTTTTTATAATGATGCTTTATATAAATATTTTCCAGGAGAAGCAGATAGTTTATGGATAATTCCGAGCACAGAAGAAAGTATTCAAAAGATAGATTATATAGTGGGAAAACTTGATCCTATTGATTCGGAACTCAAATCAGATGTTATTTTAAACAATGCTTTAAATACTCTCCAGGGCGAGATAACCAAAACTCAGTTAATTAAATCAATAAATATTTCAGTAGATAGATGGATCGGTATAGTAGCAATTGAGAGCTATGCCAGGACTCCTGATTTAGCTTATAATATTAATAAATCTATATTAGATTCCTATGTCAACCAAAAGAAAGTAGAATTAGAAAATGCTTATGATGTTCTTCTTGAAAAGCTTGACCCTGAAATTGAGTTATCTAGAAAGGAAATCGCAGCTCTTGAAGACGGGATTAAACAGAAAACAATGAACCCTGTATTGAGTAAAAAAATAGATACAGCGTTTGAAAAATATGACGTTCTAAATACAACAAGGCAGAATATGGTTAACGATAAGGATCTCTTTATAAATAGGATTAAAATTCTTAAACCTCCCGAATTAGTTGATGTTAAAAACACTTCAAGTTATTTAAGAAATATTTTGTTAAGTCTTATGGCTGCCATTGTAATTGGAATTATCGTAGCATTTACAGTTAACTATTTTAAAAATCCTAAAAATTGATTGGTTTATGAAAGTTGCAATAGTTCATGATTTTTTAAGTCAATATGGTGGAGCCGAAAAAGTTATTGAAGTTTTTAATGAACTATTTCCTGATGCACCGATTTTTACACCAATATATGTACAAAATAAACTACCTCCTATTTTTAAGGAAATGAACATAAAAACTTCTTTTATGCAGAAATTTCCTTTTTTGGATAAGCATTTTAAAAAATATCTGATCTTTTATCCAAAGGCCATAGAAAGTTTTGATTTAAGCAATTACGACCTGGTTTTGAGCAGCAGCAGTTCTTTTGCAAAAGGTGCCATAAAAGGCAAAAATGCCTGTCATATCTGTTATTGTTATACGCCCATGAGATATGTGTGGGATTACAAGCATTATATAGAAAAAGAGAATTTTAGTAGGATTGTTCTTGGAATATTACCTTATGTAATAAAAAAATTAAAAAAATGGGATATAGAAACCATAAATAGAGTGGATTATTATGCTGCAATTTCAAATTATATCAAAGACAGGATAAAAAAATGCTACAGCAGGGATTCAACAGTAATATATCCTCCTGTTAATGTAAAAAGTTTTAAAATTTCAAATAAGATTGAGAACTATTTTTTAATAGTATCAAGACTCAATGCTTATAAAAATATCGATCTTGTAATAGATGCTTTTAATGATTTAAGTCTGCATCTAAAAATTGCCGGAACAGGTCCGTATAGAAAAACATTAGAGAGTATGGTTAAAAATAAAAATATAGAATTTTTAGGCAGGCTTAGCGATACTGAACTTGTAGAAGTTTATAGCAGATGCCAGGCATATATTTTTCCTGGTAAAGAAGATTTTGGAATCACTCCTATAGAAGCCCAGGCCAGTGGCAGGCCTGTAATTGCTTACGCAGATGGAGGTGCACTTGAAACAGTTATAGATGGAGTGACTGGTTTATTCTTTAAGGAAAATTCAAAGGGCAGCCTGATAGAAGCAATAAAGAAATTTTTAAAGATGGAGGATAATTTTGATAGCAGTAAAATAGTAGAAAATGCCTCAAGGTTTGATATCGATGTTTTTAAGAAAAATATAGTTGATTTCATAAATAAAAAATATAATTTGAAATGTTAAAACTGCAAAAAATATTTAAAGAAATATTTTATATATTGCTTGTTGCACCGGTTTTATTTTTACTGGTTAATAAATGGCCCTACTTATTGGTTGGATCAGTTTTAATTTCTATTTTAATAGGTTTCATTTTCTTTGTTAAAAAAAGATCTGTTACTTCTTTTCATTCTGAACTTCTTGCAATTTTGGGGGTAATTTATGTTTATCTTATTTTAAATTATTTTGTCTCAGGTCAACCCCTTTCCAATTTCTTGTCTTATCAGTTTTTAAAATATGATGGTAATTTCTTTTTTTGTTATATTCTTTTCTTTATATTTTCTATATCATTTTCTAATTTCAAAAAATTAGCAGATTACTATTTTAAATTTATATTTAGTATTTTTACTATTTTTTCCCTGATTGGAATTACCGAATATTTCCTGAGCAGTGGATTTCTAATGGTATATACACAGACCGGGGTTGGGAAGATATACTTTGCTTTAAATTTTGCTCATAACGCAACTGGTTCAGTATATGCTGTTGTATGTGTTTCTTTACTTGTATTTTTTCTAAAGGAAAAAATATTAAAAATAAAAATATTGTTTATTATTTTATTGCTGATAAATTTACTGGCCTTATTATTGACAAAAAATAGAGCAGGATATTTAGGATTTTTTGGAGCCGCCATAATTGTCATCTGGTTGAATTTTAAATCAATTAAGAAATTCTCAATCACTATAGGAGCACTTGTTGTCGTAACTGTGCCAATATTATTTTTAACTGGAGTTTATAATAGAATAATTCAAATTTTAAATTTTAAAGGTGCTACCATCATAATAAGGTTTTATATTTGGGAAAAGGCGTGGTATTTATTTTCTCAAAGCCCTATCTTTGGTATAGGATATGGTAGATTTAATGATGTTTTCAATATTGACAGAGGTGTATTTGATATTGGCAGATTAAGAGGTTATCCCGGCATAGTTTCTTTTTATATGAAGCAAAGTTTTTTCTTTGATTCTGCTCATGCACATAATTCTTATCTGCAATTTCTTACAGAGACAGGAGTAATAGGCTTGGGTCTTATTTTAATCTTCTGGACTTTGTGTATTGTAAAAATTTTAAAAGCTTACAAAAGCACAAAGGAAAATTTTACCAGCAAGGTTTTACTTTCTTCGCTTGCGAGCATCTTTGTTTTGTTAATAATATCATTTTTTGAAAACTATTTATCAGCAACTACAGTAATGATTTCTATTTCAGTACTTGTCCCAATATCTATAGGGTTATATTGGGAGAGTTATAATAAGATTAGTGCCGTAAATACAATAGGTAGTAAATAGTTACATTATGGTATTGTCATATTAATATTTTAAAATTTTCTAGCATATCTTTCTTTGGCAATACCTAATCTTACTTTTTTAATTAAATCAGTATATTGAGAAATATCATCAACTGCGATTAATTTACCCTTTCCGTCTGCAACTCCGATTACTCGGCTTGGAGTAGCTATTGAATCAACGACAATATCTCCTTTTTTACCTATATAACCACCTGTACCAGAGTTCGAGGTATTTGATATTAGTTTAAAAATGTGACCTTCTCTTTCTGCCATTGCTTTTTTCAACAGGTGATACACATATAAATTTGGCCAGTTTGGATGGTGAATAAAACCAGCCGATATCAATAACTTGTGATATTATTTTAGCTACTGTTACTTTATCTATTCCAAGAACTGAAGTTAAGGTCCTGTAGGAAGATTTTAAAACCAGCTGGGAAAGCATATCAGAGATCTCCTTTAGCTCCTCTTG
>CAZHOY010000194.1:0-3921 GCA_964534695.1 uncultured Actinomycetota bacterium
CTATAGTACGGAATGCTCCCAGGCTGTGGTAATCTCCAAACTCTTTTGCTATTTCTTTAGCTAGTTGCTCTTTCTCTATGGATCTATATTTTTTTAGACTAGAATATCTCTTTATATTACCTTTGTAGTTTTCCACAATCTCCTTCCTACCCCTATTAACGTTATTTAAATTAGTTTCATTAATATTAGTATCATTAGGATTGGATTTTCCGTATTCTAGAAGTGGTTTTTTCCGTTTTCTAGAAGACGGATTTTCCGTTTTTAGATATTCACTAATTTCTGGTTTTAATACATAAATTCTATTGGATTTCCCTTGTCCAAGCCTTTTATCGATTATTAGCCTATATCTGACAAGCTTCCTTTTATAATTAGTAACAGTTTCCTTGTTTATTTCTAAAAGCATTGAAAGCTCATCCCTGCTAAAAACTAAATATATAAATCCATTTTTATCTTTCCAGTTATTTTTTATTGAAAGATCCAACCTATCTCTTAATATTGAATACATAAGCTTTGGACCAAGAGAAAGACCTTTATATTTGGGATTTTTAAAAAGTGCTTTTGGTGTTTGGTAAAACCTCAAAGTCACTTCTTCTTTTTCAGTATAAAATCTGTTTGATGGAGTTGAATTATATTCTTTGTTATCTGGGGAGTCAGTGGAGTTCCTGGAAGGTAGTCCGGGACTTTTTCTTCCGTTCTCTCTATTATCTTTTAGGTTACTCTTATTCATTATAGGATTTCCTTTTAAGCTTACATCTAATGCAAAAAGCCCGGCATTATACCGAGCTTTTATTCTTAAATAACTTTTATTTTCTTCCTGAAGGTAAGATCTAAATCAATTGGATTATTACCGGAATTTATTAAATCCTGTACTAAATCCTCTGGATTTTTTAGGCATGCGCTAGGCGAACCGCCTCCGCCATTCGCCCCGAAACAGCCTAATACAGGTTTTTACTATTAGTGATCTTTTATTTTAACTTTTTTATTTTCAAATTCAATAGCCTTTGAATTGATTTTGTCATTTAAAAAATAAAAGTGGACTTATCCTTAATGATTTAAAAATAAAACTGGACTGACTATCCTTAATTCTTACTCATAGAGCATATTCTCCTTTCTATTATCTTTTCATAATCGATAATATTTTACAGGAGGACATGCTCCTTTTCTATTCCAACCCACAACTTTTGATTATACCTATCCTAAATGTTACCAGAGTTATTTTGATGAAAAATTCTAAATAGTATAGAGGTAAATACTAACCCGATTAAAGCTCCAGCTAAAGCCACATATACTATATAGTTTTTTCCGAAATATTCAGCTACATAACCATAGATTGGCTGAAAGGCTATGGATCCAGCAAAAGCTAGTGCTATAATAAATCCAAGTATAGTTCCCGAATTCTCCGTATCTCCTTGGGCGAATATGGCAGTAGTCAAAGGAAAAATTCCAGCAAAGAATATAGATTGGATGATCAGTACTGTGATTTTTACAAAAATATTCGGAATAAAGCTAAATATGCAAAGACAGAGAGTGCCTACCAGGCATCCAAAAAAGAGAATGGTTATTTCCCTTACTCTGTTAAGAAGCCTACGGGCAATGACTATCCCCAGGATAGAGAAAAACCAGTACAGAGACAGAATAGCAGACCCGTATGCTACTCTTACACCAAAGCCTAGAAAATATGTAGTAAGCCAGGAAGATAAGCCCATTATGGAACCCATATAGAAAAACAGGATCAAGCCTCCGATGATAATGCTAGGATCTTTTATTGAGTTTAAGCCCTTTTTCCCAGATGGACTTATATTTTCTCTTAAAGGTGGTTTATTGTCTTGAATTTTTTTCTTGGGACAGGCAAGGTAAAAAATAATGATGGATACCACATAAACAAAAGCTATAATGAAAAACAGGTATCTGCGCTCAATGTTGAAATAAAGGATCATACTTATTAACAATGGTCCCACAGATGCACCGGAATACCAGCTAATATCAATGTTCAAAAAAATTCGGTTGGTGTCTTTTCTAAAAAGTTTAGAAGAGAAGGAATGTAATGTGGTATCTAAAGTACCAAAACCCATTCTGATAAAGATTATTATCATTACAAAGATTATATAATTGAGGTAAGTACCGAATACTGCAAAACTTATTAAAAGAAGAGTCAATCCAAAAAGTACCAGCCTCTTTATATCCATTATGTCAGAGAGTCTTCCGGCAATAAAATTCGATATTAGAGTAGCAATGGAACCTATTAACAAAGCGATACCAATCTTATCAAAACCTACTTGTATTTGCTCTGCCATAACAGGTATTAGTGGATCAATAGTTGTAAGTGATAATCCGAAAAGGGCAGAAATAAAATAAAATGTCATAAGAGTTTGTCTTTTAGTCTTTATATCCATCCTCACTACTCCTATTTCTAAGGACAATAAAACTTACCACTAATTCACAAAATATAAAAAAATATATTTTTGCAATAGGTTTGATAACATAGCTAAAGATTTATTGATTTCTAAAATCTATCTAACTTCTATAATATGAATTATGCAGAATTATCTATGAGATAGCTTAATAGTATGCTACCTGTATCTCCCTATTACTCTATATTGGTTTCAGATACTTTTTTTTACGCAACTAATAGGCTTTCAAATACTTTCTTAGGTGACACAATAGAGAGATATGTACAATACTTTTTACCGAATAAATACAAAGATTAGATATATCGTAAATTTAAGAGCTTAGATAATAAATAATAATCTATTATAACTCTCAGTTAAAATCTTTTAATATACCTTCCAGGTAATTCTTTCCAATAATTAAACCTTTTTTTAATTTTTTATCGGTTCCCCACCACACAGAATCAGCGAGTTCTATACTAATGGTACCATTAAAATTTATTTCATATAATGAATCTATAAATTTTTTCCATTTAATATCACCAGAGCCAGGTATTCTACCGCGCCACCAATAACCTGTAGTGCTAAATTCACTATAGATTCCATTTTTCTTTAAAATGTCATCAAAAACTTCCGTATCTTTAGCATGGATGTGAAAAATTCTTTCACCAAACTCTTTAATTGGGGTAATATAATCCATCATTTGAAATACAAGATGTGAGGGATCATAATTTAATCCAAAGAATTTACTAGGTATTATCTTAAACATTTTTTTCCATATTGCAGGGGAAAAAGCTAAATTATAACCTGTTTTCCAAAACTCGTGCATAGGGCAGTTTTCAATCATAAGTTTCACATTCTTTTTTTCAGCATATTCAACTTTTTCAGGAAATATTTTTTCAAACTCTTTGAGATTTTCTTCAACCGATTTATATTTATCTCCACCTATAAAAGTACCTACATATTCTACACCTAAAATGCTTGCAGCATCAATTACTTTCATTAAATGATTGTGATTTTTTTCTCTATTTTTAATATTTGCTTCAAGATTATTTGGGTAATAAGCCAATGCTGATATTCCTATCTTATTATCTTTAAATAATTTCTTTATCTGCTCGGCTTTACTACTATTAAAATCTTCCACTTTAATATGATGTGGTCCGCCAAAATCTTGGTGGTAATTAAATCCTTTTCCACCTGAACTATCTGGCCAACAAGCTAATTCCAGCATTTCAAAACCTTCTGAGGCCGCCCAAGGAACAAGCTGCTCTAATTCTAAATTATCCAAACATGTTGTCAAAAACCCTATCTTCATTTTTTCCTACCTTTATTCATAAATTAAACAAAATTATTTTAATAAATCCTGACAATAAACTTTAATCATTTCACACACAATATCTCCCAGTTTACTGTATATTCTTAAATGTCAAAAATGTCATAATTTGCAACCTACAAAAAATTAATATAAATTCACCATTAAAATTTATATTTTCTGTAATATTTTAACTTATTTACATATAATTTGTCAAGAATT
>CAZHOY010000195.1:0-3238 GCA_964534695.1 uncultured Actinomycetota bacterium
TCCCAATTCCTATTATCAGACAGGCCATTGGACATGCCCATAAAACATATTGCCATGCATAAGGTGCATTTTGAGGACCGCCCATTGTATTTTTTACTATTGTTAAATAAATTACCAGGGTATATATCCAAAAAGCAATTGGCAGTAAGCCGATCAATCTCCATTTTGGAAAGTAACTGATTTGGGCATAAAATAAATCCTCCTTAATATGTTTTTGACATATTTTATAATTTTTCTATTATAACATGAGCGACTCCACCATACAATTATTGGCTACAGTGCTTACGTTTCGAAATTAACGCCTAAATAAATTACTACTTTTAAGCTTAGGTAATGTATTTAAATATATTAGTAAGAATAGTAAATCTGAAAATAAAAAACCAGAGTAGTAGTATATAATATGTTTTCTAACAATACTTTTTAATTTATACTATTTATACTATTAATAACCTGTTTTCAGAGTAGTTTTAAAAGTATCAGAAAAGGAGTATTGCTTTACTCCTATGTATTGTTATATAAAAGCTAATTATGTGATGAACATGAAAAAAAGAATTTTAGTTTCTTCAGATAAATATAAAGGCAGTCTTTCTGCACTTCAGGTTTGTAACATTATAAAAAAAGCCATAATTGAGGTTGATAGGAACTTAGAGGTAATTACAAGTCCTATGGCTGATGGTGGGGAAGGAACTGTTAGCACTCTGGTAGAAAGCCAGAAGGGTAAATATATAAGTTTGAAAGTTACCGGACCTCTTGGGAAACACGTAAAAGCCAGATTTGGAATAATAAGAGATTGCATTGCTGTAATTGAGATGGCCTCTGCTTCTGGTCTGGTATTAGTTCCTCAATATAGAAGGAATCCAATGGAAACTACAACTTATGGAACTGGAGAACTTATAAGGAAAGCACTGGATATGGGATGTAAAAAGGTGATAGTAGGTATAGGTGGAAGTGCGACTAATGATGCCGGACTGGGTATGGCTCAGGCCCTGGGATATAAATTCTATGATAGAAAAGGTAAGTTACTGGGTCTGGGAGGAAAGGAACTGGTAAATCTTTATAAGATTGATGCATCTGATATTCACAAATCTATTTCACTCTGTCAGTTTAGCATAGCATGCGATGTTACTAATCCGCTTACCGGAAAAAATGGAGCTACTTACATGTATGCTCCTCAAAAGGGTGCCGACCATGCAATGGTTAAAAAGCTTGACAGGGGATTATCCAATTTTGCAGTGGTTGTGAAAAAAGAATTAGGAAAGGATATAAGAAAAATAAAAGGAGCCGGTGCCGCCGGGGGATTAGGTGCGGGCCTTGTTGCTTTTCTAAATGCAAACCTTAGAACGGGTACTGATATTATTATTGAGACTACCAGGCTTGAGGATAAAATAAAAGATGTGGATCTGGTAATTACAGGAGAGGGAGCTTTAGACGAACAAACATTTTTTGGTAAAAGTGTTTATGGTGTCACAAAGCTAGCTAAAAAATATAAGGTACCGATTATAACTATTAATGGTTCTATGCTGATAAAAAGAAAAGGAATTAAAAAAAATCATTCGGATTTAACTGATGGGAATTTCTCAATAATCAATAAACCTATGGAATTGAATGAATCCGTAAAAAACACAGAAGAGTTACTGGACAATGTGACCAGGGAATTGTTTGCTTTCTATCTAAGTATCATAAAAAATAATAATAGAAAAAGATCCTGAATATTTTTTATTTATAAATTACATTCATGATGCTGAACTATCTATATCTTCTATGTATTATTATATTTTAATTTTTTTAAAAATAATCAATTAAAATGTTTTATGATAAAATTACACAATAATTTAAATATAAATATTAAAGAGAAGAAAATAGGTTTATAGAGTAATGAGTAAAATAATAAAAATATTAATATCTTTTATGCTTTTTACTCTTGTTATTTGCGGCGGCTGCGCAAAAGAAGTTTCTGGAGAAATAGGAGAAGCCTCTGAATCAGTAGGGCAAAATCAGCAGGAGCCAAAAATAAACAGAGCATCCATAGGCAGTGTCGCCAGAACAGAATTATTGCAGTTAGTCCTCTGGGAAGATAATGCCATATCCATAAATATACCCATTGGTTGGAATATCCATACCGGAGGTGAGTGCTCTACCAAATCAGTATTGGCAAGAGATCCTTGCTCTGAGCTAAAACAACTTTTTTATTTTTCAGAAGCAGGTCCTGTTTACACCAGCCAGCAAATGAAAGAAAATGATGAGAATTATATGGATATGGGCGGGTTTGATATTCCATGGTTTAAAAGTCCTGTAGTAAATCCGTTAACTGCCGAAAATTTTCTAGAGAATTTTGGAACCCTTGCTCTTGATCCTTTTTTCCAGCAAGCACTCCCGGAAGTTCCAATCATAGATGAAGTCAAAATAATAGATAAACAATCTGCTGCTGATAAATTACCCTATGCCAGTGATGAAAAACTAATAAGGGCGGAGTTTAAACAAAATAATAAATCAGGAGAAGGATATTTTTATATAGTAACGGCAAATGTTATTGGTCTGGGATACGGAATGATGTTTGTTAGCATTACCGCTCCCAAGGGCTTGCTCGATTTAATTGTTCCTTCATTGGTACAGAGTTTTAAGTCTTTTACGGTAAGCTCCGAATATATAGATGCTTGTATCCAGGCTCAAAATAATGCAGCTGCCGGGGCATTGAAAGCAGGCCAAATACTGGATCAGAACTCTGATATCATAATGGAGGTATGGGAGAACAAGCTTGAATCGGAACAAAGGATATCTGAAAGTCAAAGTGATGCCATAATGGGATACAGCAGATTATACAATCCCCAAACAGATGAAGTTTATGAGGTCACTCCGGAATTTTATGAGTATTATCAAATCCACAGCAGCGAATTTGAACTTAATTACTTGCAGGAAATGCCTGATGATAAATGGAGTTATGCTCCTTTAAATGGAGCGCAGTATATTAAATAAATAATTATGTACTTTTAATCTTTTTAGTTCTTTCCATCAGTGGAAACATACAACGGGGACTTTTTTGGCGGTAATATAAAAATTTCCCCTTTATTTTATCTTTTATTTTTCAAGTATTTGAATATCATCACCTGCAATGTAAATATAATCACCCTCTATAAAAATACCACTGCTGCTGTCGATTGGATAGGTCAAGTTTTTTATAAATTCCGGATTCTTCTTAAGAAATACATCGACTACATGCATGCTGTTTTCATCACTGCCT
>CAZHOY010000195.1:3248-3920 GCA_964534695.1 uncultured Actinomycetota bacterium
TTACTGGTTTCTTCTTATCAGATATATCTATTATGTACAGACCATTTTCCGAAGCTGTATAGGCATAATCTTCTGCTATAAAAAGATTGAAAGTATAACCATCTATAATGCATTTCCCTGCAGCGGCCGGCTTTCCCGGATCACTTATATCCATAATCTGTAATTCTGATTCTATAGACTTATAGTCTTTATCATTATTACATATTAAGAATGCATAATTATCATATACAATAATTTTTTCAGCCCGGCTGGCAGTAATGTATTCTGCTGCTAAATATGGATTTTCTTTGCTGCTGGCATCTATTATTTGAATGCCGCTTTCTATGGGTTTATCATCTTTGTCATATTTACGATATGTAACGAATACATTATCCTTCTCAATAGAGATACTGGTAAAACGCAGTCCTGAAATGCAATAACTCCCGGTTATATATGGGTTTTCTTTATCAGATATATCTATTATTTTAAGGCCGCTATCCCAGTCTGCTATGTATGCAAAATTGTTCTGTATGCAAATGCCGCTTGCTTTGCCATCTGTATCACAGCTTCCTGTTATGTAAGTATCTTCTATGGAGGATACGTCTATTATCTGAAGGCCTTCTTTCCCATCGGCAATATAGCCATAATTTTTTTCAATAAAAATGTCACCGGCTTTTCCCGGAGTATTAATTG
>CAZHOY010000196.1:0-3907 GCA_964534695.1 uncultured Actinomycetota bacterium
CTAGCTATATTTTGCCACTGTATGGCATATTTTAGGGGCTTAATCTGAAATTACTGTAGGGAAAAAGATACTGATTATGTTTCCTTTCCTTTTATCAAGTCTCTTAATCTCTTTCTGGAATGTTTTGTTCTTTTAGGTATGAGGCATGCTGAGTATATGACGGTGCCAAAAATTATTTTTATTCAGATTCAAAGTGCACAGGCTGTTGAATCTGCAATACACCGTGTTTGAAGCATCAGCTTTTACAACAAATAGGGATTTATGAGAGATACGATACCACCAGCATAAGTTTTGTATTATTGATTGAAAATTAATCATGTTATTTTTGCTCCCTATTTTTTTATGCTTCCAGCAATAAGGCCCTTAGTTAGATTTCTCTGAAAAAGAATAAAGAAAATTATACATGGTACGATACCAAGCAAAGCAACAGCACTCTGCGTTGTAACTGATTCCCCATATTTCCCCCGTGTCAGGGCAATAGCAAGGACAACCGTCTGATTTTTATTTGAGGTTAGGAAAATCAAAGGCAGGAGAAATTCATTATAGGACCAGATAAAGAAGAATACAAAAAGTACAGAAAGTGTTGGCAAACTAAGTGGCATGACAATCCTAAACATCAATTGTATCTTATTACACCCATCAATCTTCGCTGCTTCAAGCAATCCTTTTTCAAATGTACTAAAAACCGAAGACAACAAGTACGTGCCAAATGCGCTGTAAATCACAGACAAGATCAAGATGACTGATAATCGAGTACCATATAATCCCACTAACTTAAATAAATAGTACAAAGGATAGACAATCGCCTCCTGTGGCAGCATCCAAGACAGCAAGAAAAACGCGATGAAAAAAAGCTTTCCTTTGATATTACCTATCCCCAATGCAAATGCGTTGAAAAATGATAATAAAATGGCAAGTAGTGCTGTTGTTATACTTATGAACAGCCCGTTTTTCAATTTAGCTAAATAGTCCATTTTGTACCAGACTGCCTTTATAGTATCCAAATTTAAACTTTGAGCAATAGCTACTGGACCTTCAGCATAATATTCAGTTTCACTCTTGAATGCGTTATTAGTTACCATAAAAAATGGGGTAAGGGTAATCAGTAACAGTATTATCAAGCTTAATAAGAAGAGCGATTTAACTATTCTGCCCAAAATTAGAGATTTATTACCCATATTAGCTAGTCCTTTCTTCTTTTAATTGCATCATTATGAAAACTAAAGCTACTGCTAGGACAATGATCATTAATACCGTTGCTATTGCTGATCCATATCCCACCTTGCTGTATTCAAAGAAATTTATATAGGAAAAGTAAGATGCCACCATGGTTGCTCTGCCTGGGCCGCCTCTAGTCATAATGTAAACTTGTGAAAATACCTTAAGTGCATAGACGATAGTTGTTATAACCACCACAAATATCTCTGGTCGAATGAGGTTTACGGTAATGTAGAAAAATCTATGTCTCCATGTAGCTCCGTCGATTTCTGCTGCTTCATATAATGAAGGATCGATCCTTTGTAATGCAACAATGAAAATAACCAGTGGATAACCAATCTGAACCCATATCATCATCATTATAATCGAAGCTAATGCAGTAGAACTATCCCCCAACCAATTATGAGCTAACTTTTCTAGCCCAAAACCTCTCAGCATCCAATTTATAACTCCCCATTTTGGTTGAAGAATAACCCTCCAAGTAAGACCAGCCACTATCACCGGAAGAATTTGGGGTAAGTAGAACCCTGCCCGGAAAAAATTAGCTATTCTCTTTCCGAATTTAATGGAGACGTACTCGAAAATAAATACAGCTAATAACAGTCCGATGAAAGTTGGAATAATAGTAACAACTACAACTATTATTAGGTTATTTCTGAGCGAGCTCCAAAAGGCGTAATCTTGCCCCATACTAATATAATTGCCTAAACCAACCCATTCGGGCATGCCTACACCTGTCCATTTGGTAAAACTTATTAAAACATTTGCTATAATGGGAAAGAATATAATTACCACGAATAGGATAATCCCTGGTATTAAAAATATCGCATATCCTTTACGATCCATCTATAACCACCTTTTTATACTAGCTAGCACTCTTTAAAAGAGTGCTAGCTTTCTTTTTTGTTTGCTAATTATAATAAGCCGCATCGCGTGCTTATTATTGCATAGACAATTTGTAATCATAGTAAGTTTTGGATATAACGGTGTTGAATTGCTCAGGTGTAATATTTCCAATAACTAAGTCCTGTA
Source organism: uncultured Actinomycetota bacterium (assembly GCA_964534695.1). Classification (GTDB taxonomy): domain Bacteria; phylum Actinomycetota; class Humimicrobiia; order Humimicrobiales; family Humimicrobiaceae; genus CAZBSE01. Next base: position 2,251 of record CAZHOY010000196.1, read on the forward strand.
AGCTAGCACCCAAAACGTCCATCATACCAGGTACAGCCCAGTCAGGGTAGAACCCAAAACCATTTTCCAAGACTGCTGCCATGCCTGTATTTAGTTCATAATTTTTCTCATCTTCAATTTCATTTAGATCAACATTGCAGGAAATGCCACCGTTATTTGAAAAAATGATCTGGGCATCTTTACTCAGCAAGATGTCTAAATATTCTATCGCCAGATCTTTATTTTTTGCATTCTCTGGCACAATAACGATAGCACCACTGGCACCTGTGGTAAACAATTTACCAGGCATGATGAAAGAACCCCACTCATGGTCCATAGCAGTATCTAAGTAAGTGCTCCATATCCAAGTGCCTGTTAAGTTCAAAGGATATAATCCTTGAGCAAAGGCAGTGTTGGAATCTACATAACTTATACCATTTATATTAGGATCAAAATAGCTTTCCTCATAATATTCACGCATCTTTTCAGCCCCAAAGGTGAAAGCTTCTCCTTGAAAATCAACATCTTCTTCCATTGTAAAGTAATTCTTGAGCGTTTCTGCATCCATCTTATAGAGAACCATTTCCCACCAGTCATGGAAAAATGGCCACTGATCAAGCCCTCCTACAGTTATAGGTATGATACCTTCCGCAACAAATTTATCACACACAGCCTCAAACTCTGCCAGACTGGTAGGTACCTCTAAACCATACTGCTCAAACATGTCCTTATTATAATAAACCAACACATATTCGCCAAAATAGTTTACACCCGCAAGCTTACCTACCCCCATTTTACCATTCTCATCGTAAGTTAAGCTTTCCTGAAAACTTTTTGGCATAATCTCATCCCAGCCTCGTTCATGGGCTATGTCGGAAATATCATAAACTAGACCCTCCTTGTAATAAGTACCAACTGTTGCTGAACCTGTGTTGGACTCCATCACATCTGGCGTATCGTCTGAGTTTAAAACCATCTTAGCCGTTTTTTGCATTTGTTCAAAGGATTTTCCTTCGATTTCCACGGTGACATTGGGATACTTTTCTTCCATTACTTCAGCAGCATACTCAAACAATTTTATATTCGCGGGGAAACCCTCGCCCACAGTATGACTCCATACTGTTAGAGTACGATCTTCAGTAACTTCTTCAGCCGGAGCCTCCTCCACAGCCTCTTCTTCGACTACTGCTTCCACTACTGCTTCCTTTACTTTGCAGCCAGATAATGAAAAAGCTGTAATCATTGATATACCTAATACCAACACTACTACCCACAATAATGATTTTTTCATTTTCGAATCCTTTCTTTAATCACATATATTATTAGTATAGTAAAATCTCTCTTATTTTTTTATAATCATCACCTCCTTTTAATTTGCCTGACCAGCTTGAAAACCCTTCAGGAGGCTTGCTACATAAAAGGGCAATAAGATGTTGCCGAAATCCTCGTCAGCTTTTTTCCATAAACCCTGACACTATTTTTACCATTTAGAGCTACATCTAAGCCCTCTGTAACAAACCTTTTTTTAACCCAGTCAATCTTTCTCATGCTGATATTTAGCACTTTAGAAATTTCTACATTTGTAGAACGTAACTTTTGATATTCTCCCTTATCACATGCTAATAGAATCAATGCGTTTAAAACTTTTTGAGACCTGTGCCTGCCTTTGGAAGTCAGT
>CAZHOY010000197.1:0-3886 GCA_964534695.1 uncultured Actinomycetota bacterium
CCGAAACCAATTATGGCAGATAGTATTTTCTAAAATAGCATCGCAAATAGATTATAAAAGCATTCGTTAAGTTTCTCTTGATTTCCACAAGTCATTATAAAGTATTTAGAAAAATTATCCTTTATTGTACTTTGAAAAGAGTTTTTAAAGTATAAAGAAGTTCTTTTTGTTCTTGGAAGGATTTATCAACATGCGGTCGTAATATGCGTTCAATTATAATTTTTAATTTAAGTGGATTGCTGAGTTTTATTATTTCTTGAACGACCAAGGAATTGAGTTTTAATAAACTTAAGGTTTAATGCCCTCGTACTATTGATATTCTAAGTTTTTGTGCAAGTTCTAACTGATTTTCCCCTTCTCCAGAGGCAATTATTTTCTAATATATTCTTTAGTTAAATAGAATTAGATTTGCATTATATAAAATAAACTTATACAAAGAATTTTATGAATAATTTTAGAATATATACTATAATAAATCAAACAGTGAATATTGTAACCAAAGCTTTGGTAAATCCAAATAATTAAGTTCATTTAATGACTGGTTTAGAAAAGTCTGAAGTAATCAAAGATCAACCAATCATGCACCCTGAAAGTTAAATCCAATCGTTAATATTATGAATAATAGGAGGTCAGTATGATAAAAAAACAAAAATTATACCTATTGAATTTTTTAATTATTCTTCTTGCAATTAATAGTATTTTTTCAATTGTTATATTAAGTGAAAGCCAGGAAAGCTTAGTAATAAATGAAGAATATAACCCAGTCATTAATCCAACTGATTTTACAACACGCATTACAAACCCATATTTTAGTATGCCTATTGGAAAAAAGATGGTTTATGAAGCGAAAACAGAAGATGGAATAGAGAGAATAGAGACCCTTATTCCTGGGTGGACTAAAGAGATCATGGGAGTTGAAACCCTCGTTTTTTGGGATAGAGTTTATTTAGACGATGAACTTATCGAGGACACAAGAGATTATATCGCTCAAGACATGGAAGGAAACGTTTGGTACTTTGGAGAAAATGTTGATAACTATGTGGACGGCTTGCTCACTAATCATCATGGAGCATGGATTAGCGGTGTTGATGGAGCATTACCGGGTATTTGGATGAAAGCCAATCCCAAAATCGGAGATGAGTACAGGCAAGAATATTATAAGGGAGAGGCTGAAGATATGGGAAGGGTTAATGCAGTAGGTGTAAGTGTAAAACTACACCGGTAGGAACATTTAGCGACTGTATTAAAATATTTGAGTGGACTCCGTTAGAATCCGCAACTGGCTATAAATATCATAGTAAGGTTACCGGCGGAACAGTGCTTGAAGAAGAAGATGGTGAGAGAGTAGAGCTAATAGAAGTGGATTTAGATGGAGCAAAATGTATTAAATTACCGAAAAGGTATTCACAAGAAGGAGTATTACCAGGTTTCACAAAAAATTGTAGGACTGAGGACTTGATTGATTTAGAGATGGAGGTGTCCAGCAAAGAACTTAAAACAAATATAACCGAAGAAGATGCCAAGAAAATAGCGATCAAAAAAGTTCCCGGAGAAATAACTGATGTAGCAATAGAGAAAAAATTCGGCAAACCTACTTATGTGGTTGAAATACAAACTATAGGTGGTGAAATAGATGTAATCATTGATATAGATACAGGTAAAATTCTGGGAATAGAGGAATAAGTTAAAATATGTACGCTTAATAGGGAGGATTACCCTTTTATTATTTGTTGGGATTTTGATAAATAAAGATTCTTACCTAAATTTTATCCTAAAAAAACTCTCAGCTTATTTAAAGAAAAGGAAGCAAATTAAAAATGTAAAACTCATTTTATGCGTTACTCTAGAGCAACTATTCCCCATACGGATTTTATAATACATGTTAATCAATTCTATGGATTAGAAAAATTAATTGCTGGTTTGTTCTTTTATATCATATCTTTGATACCCTATAGGAAGGCAGAGAAATGGGCTTGGTATATGATACTGGTCATAGGCGGTATCCATATGCTTGGAATACTCATTCTTTGGACTCTGCACGCTCCATTTAGGAAAGGCATACAAGTCAATAATTCGATAATTTTAAGCGGAAAACCTATGGTATCTGAGGAGTTTTTAGTAGGTGGTTGTGGCTATAGGTATTGTGTTAGATAAACTTCCTATAGGGCAACTTCGTAAAAGAAAGCTAATTCAAAGAAAAAATAGGATCTATCCTTTGTATTAATATCTAATTAGAATAAGAGTAGGGAAATACTTTATTGATAAATAAGAGAAAATGGACAATTTAGCATTGTTTATGCACTGATAGGAAGGTCAATAAACTCCTTTAGTTTATAAATGTTTCGAATATCTTGAATGATTTGGTTCCAATTAGAAAATGATAGTGGACCCAAGCAATAACCAGCCCTTTGCATTTGCTGAAGGGCTTTTTAATTTAATTGATTATTTTGAAATAATAGAAGTATGTTAAAATTTATTCTATTATAGTAATTGTATAAACCTCAAAAAATATATTCATTCCATAACCTAGTAAAAGGAATAGGGTATGGCTCTATGTTCCATTATTGGTAAATAAGTTGACTTTAAAGAGTAACAAATACCCCGCAATTTTAGTTCGTGGGGCAGTTCATTATTTTTTAAATTTTCTAAATAAATTACCTAAATCATCCACAATATCGCCATCTTTATCCGCATCTAACAATTGCTTGGCTATAGAAAATAAATTTCCTCCACCGAATTGTTGTAAGCATTTTGTTGTCGTTGATGTTAGACTAGCAACTCCTGTTGCATCTAAATTTTTTGCTCTCTTCTGATTTCCCAATGCTCCCAGTAATAAGGGAGCAAGTTTTGCCATTAAGGAACCTACTTGATCTATATTTAAGCCTGTTTGTTTTGATAGATTATTTTGCACCCTTTGGTTTTTATCGGTAAAGACATGTTGTAATATTTTTGATCCATCTTCAGTATCGACATTTTGCAGGAAACCCATTAAGTCATCAATATTATCTTCTTGATGTCTTTCTAATGCACTCGTTAATGCTTGCGCCCCCTGTAGTGTACCTGCATTACGATTCATTGCTTCCATAAGCATTGGAAGTCCCAATTGAATAAGTTTTTGTATTTGTGTTGGTTTTGCTTCTACCGATTAATTTAATTGATTCAAAGCAGTTTGACTACTCGATAGATTGGTTAATAATTTTAAAAGATCCATAAGTACTTCCTAGCGTTTATTTTTATTAATTATAACAATTTTTCAGATAAATGTGCACTATTTGAAGATCATGTTAACTTAATAATTTAGAAATTATATTACTTTTCTTAAATTGTTAGATTATAATAATATGAGTTCAGAAAAATTATTTGAGTTAGCTCGTTCATTTATAGGAAGAGTTCTAAATACCCAATAGGGTGAGCCAGACATTTCCAGCCTTTTAGCATTTAAGCTGAAGATCCTTTTTATTAGTATTTTTTTAAAAAAGAAGGATTTTTAAAGAGTTTGTCGTATAAGTAAATTAATATAGGTTTATCAGGGTTAGGAGGCATTATGATAAATATCTTTAGGCAAGAATTACAGGAGATATATTCTTTTTTTAAAAGTAATTATAAGGAAGCGGTCATCCTGTGTATGTCGACACTTTTCCTAGTTCTGGCAATTTGCCGACCAATAGGGTCATCTTTGGTAGTAAATTATACAGTATATTATATGGTTCTCCCGGTTTTCACTATTTTATTTATCCTGCGGGAGAACCCTCTTAATTTTGGACTCCGAATAGGGGACTACAAGTTATGGGTTTTTTACGTAGTCATAACTATTCTTATTAGTATCCCGGTATTGTATGTCGGTTCTCTTTTTTCTTCAATAGGTCAGTATTATACTAAACCTTTT
>CAZHOY010000198.1:0-3884 GCA_964534695.1 uncultured Actinomycetota bacterium
AAGCTTTTACTATCCTGGAGACATTTAAGGCTTTGGCCTATACTGCGGGGAGAGAATCTATCCAAAAGATAGCAGGTTTATGGAAAACCTGACAAGATATATTATAAGAGCATCCTTTTTACCTACTTAAGCTGAAGCCAGCCTTTGTTCTCCTTGCCAATATGGAGTACCCCAAAGAGCACAAGTGCTCCCAGGAGACCGGCAAACACACTTAAAAGTACCGGGCCGATTCCTCTGCTGAAGAATAACAGATTCACAACCAGCATAGCAATGCTGGTTGCGCAGTATCCCCAGAAACCCCATTTCTTCCACAGAAAAAGTGCTATTGCGCACACTATGTTGAATATCGAAAATACAATAGACATGATAAATATCCAGATGGGGGTATTCATGAGCATTTGGATCTGGAGCATCTGGCTTGGGGGCATTTGGCTCTGAAACGCTTGGCTCTGGAGCACCTGGACGATCATTCCTCTTCCAAGCAGGTACATCAGGTACGATAGGGCCGTTAATGAGCTAACTATGATCATTAGTACCAGCCATGTCGTCAAACAACCATGTCGCTTTTTTTCTTCCGCCATAATATAATCTCCTATCTTAGTATATTTAATAAATTAAATGGTTTACACTAATAATTTCTCCATTTCAAATTAAGACTACTATATTATTCATACCTCAATGCATCTATAGGGTTAAGCCTTGCAGCACGCATTGCCGGGAAAATGCCAAAGAAAAGGCCTATTACTGTAGAGAAGCTCAAGGCAATAATTATTGGGAATAATGTAATGGAGGTTTCAAGGACAGTAAACCTGCTTAATATGGCAGATACAGAAACTGCAAATAAAATGCCAAAAATACCGCCGGTAATACTGAGTACGATGCTTTCTACCAGAAACTGAACCAGTATGTCTCTGTTCTTGGCTCCAATGGCCTTGCGAATTCCGATTTCCCTGGTTCTTTCAGTAACCGAAACAAGCATTATATTCATTATTCCAATACCGCCCACAAGAAGTGATATACTGGCAATACCGGCAATTACTACAGTAAAAACACCGGTTACGATGTTGATGATATCAAGTATCTGTGTTTGATTTAGAATCATAAAATCCTCTTTTTCACCGAATCTTATGTTTCTATGTCTTCTGAGTATTGATTTTATCTCTTCTGAGGCAGCATCTATATCCTTTTCACTTATACTCTGGGCCATTATCATATTGTATGAATCCAGTCCATATAATTTATTCTGGGCGGTAGTAACCGGAATGTAAATATAGTTATCCTGGTCACTTCCAAACGTACCAGTTCCCTTCGATTCCAGAGTTCCTATAACCTTAAAATTTTTTCCATCAAGTTTTATTATTTTTCCTATGGGATCCATCTTTCCAAATAGGTTTTTTATAACTGTCTGGCCGAGTACTGCTACATTAGAAGCATTTGAAACATCGCTCCTGCTGTAGAATTTGCCTTTTTCAATCTTCATATTAAATATTTCCCGTCCGCTTTCGGTTGAGGCATTTACTGTAGGACGGGTACTCTTATTTAAATAAGAGACTACAGATGAGCTGGTTATCACCGGTGTAACTTCAGTGATCAGAGTTGCCTCTCTCTCTATTGCTCTAACATCATCAATTGTTAGTTTAGCTTGTTGTATACCAGAGGCAAGCTGGTCTTCAGGGTTTCCGGGAATTATATAAATTAAATTAGAGCCTATATCCTGTATGCTGCCGATCACTGATTGCTGTGCTCCCGTACCAATAGACAGCATAGCAACTACTGCACCAACTCCAATAATTATTCCCAACATGGTGAGAAAGGATCTTAATTTATTTAAAAATAAAGCCTGAAAAGCAATTTTTATATTCTCCAGTAATCTTCTCATAGTTTTAAAGTCTTTGTCTTATCATTAACTTATCTTCCAACTTGGGCATCTGCTTTAATTTTTCTTCAGCTGATATCTGATTTTTGACTTCTTCCTGCCCGTGAATAACACCATCCCTTAAATAAATGATTCTATGGGTATGTCTGGCTATATCCAGCTCATGGGTAACTATTATTATTATTTTCCCCTGGCTGTTCAGTTTTTGAAATATGGCCATTATCTCTTCCCCGGTTACGGAGTCCAGGTTTCCGGTTGGTTCATCTGCAAGAATTATGGAGGGTTGATTGGCCAGAGCTCTTGCAATGGCTACCCTCTGTTTCTCTCCACCTGATAGCTCATTGGGCCTATGCTTTATCCACTCTGTCAATCCTACGGATTCTATAGCGTCCAGTATTTTCTTTTTTTTATTTCTGATCCTTTCCGTAGAGTAAATCATGGGAAGCTCAACATTTCCATAGACATTAGTCCTTGAAAGCAGGTTAAACGTCTGAAACACAAAACCCACTTCTTTATTTCTTATAGCTGCCAGCTGGTTATCATTTAGCTTACTTATATCCACATTATCCAGATAGTACTGTCCGGAAGTAGGCGTATCAAGACATCCGATAATGTTCATTAAAGTTGATTTTCCTGATCCTGAAGGTCCCATTATAGCCACAAACTCGCCCCTTCTTATTTCAAGATTTACACCCCGGAGTGCATTAACCTTAATGTTTCCTATCCTGTAAACTTTTATAATATCAGTTGTTTTTATTATAGTTTCATTATTATTCTTTATCATATTATCAATCAATTTTAAGCTCTAACGAGCCAGGGATATTATACTGAGCCGGTGAAATTAAAATATTATCTCCTCCACTTAACCCTGATTTTATTTCAATAAAATCATAATTGAATGTCCCGGTAGTAACTTCTCTTTTTTCTATACTTCCATCTTCGGCAACAAAATCTACATATGCCTTTCCATCTTCTTCAAATACAGATTGTATCGGAACATATAGGATATTTTCTACACTGGATGCAGTTATATCCAGACTTGCAGATAGACCATACAGAAGTTCTGGGACGTTTTTTGTTTCTGGTTCTACTATAAGCTCAAAAGAAACCACTCCGCCAATATTAGTGGAAATTGGAGATATTTTAATTATTTTACCGCTAAATTCATTTGCGTAGTAGGCATCCAGCCTTATATCTACATCTTGCCCAATCTGTAGATTAACTACATCAATCTCATTTACTTCTGCCTTTATTATAAAGTCACTGCTGATTATGGAAATTGCAGGTACTCCCGGTCCTGCATATTCTCCTTCTTTATAAGTGGAAGTAAGTACTATTCCATCAAAAGGCGCATATATTGTATAGTTATCTATATCCAGTCTGGCAAGCTCAAGACTAATCTGGGACAGTTTAAGCTGGCTTTCAGCCTGTTTGATGTTTTTACTGGTTACTTCAATCTGATTGGCTGTAGATTGGGTGCTGGAAAGGTTTGACCAGTAGGTGGAAGATTGATTTATCTGTGCCTGGTAATAAGAGCCTTCTAACGAACGAGATTGGGTTTCCGCTTGAGTTATCTGGAGATCAGTAGACATGTCGTTCTCTTCTACCAGACCCAGGTATTCATTGGCATCTTCCAGGGCAGTTAAAGAATTCTGTGTCGATTGTTCGGAAAGCCTGGTGTTTTCGGCGGCCAGCTGTATTGTGGTGTGGTTTGCATCAAGTGCCTGCTGGTAACTTAACCTGGCAAGTTCCAGGGAGTTTTCGGCAATGTTTAGATTTTCTTCTGCTTGGGTAATTAGCAGTTCTTGCATGCTGTCATCTATCTCTATGAGCACGTTACTTTTGCTAAAAGTATCTCCCTTGCTAAGAGTGCGCAAGACTTTACCTGAAGCAGAAAGAGAGTAGTCGTTTTGTTCACTACTGTCCACATAACCGCTGGTGGTTACTGTCTGGATAATATCACCCCTTGTTACTTCAAAGGTTTCAAAGTTTCCGACAGCATTCTCGA
>CAZHOY010000199.1:0-3855 GCA_964534695.1 uncultured Actinomycetota bacterium
ACCAGAACAACTTCAATGTCGTTCTTTTGTAAGTGAGAAGAAATTATTGCTGCAAGTTTTTTTATTCCCACTTTTTCCCAATCTACCTTCACAGTGATTTACCTTTCTTTCTTGGTCTTGTTCTTCTTCGGTAATATTTTTGTATTTCTTTTTTAGAAAGAAATTCCATTGCTCTTTGAATTAATACCTTAAGCTCTTTTAAAAATGGGTATCTTGGATTAAACTTATATAATCTGGTCTTACCTAACATAGAGCTGACCACCAACCCACCATTCTCTAGACGATCCATTTGCTGTTGAATTCCATTTACAGAAATATTAAACATCTTCGATAGCTCTAAAGGATATGCCTGTCCATAAGATTCAAGGGCAAATAAAATTTTTTCTATAGTACTATTACCTAAAACAGGTTCTAACATAGCTATACTCCTTTACCATAATTTATGGTAATATTACCATAAATTATGGTAATATAGAAGCATATTTTATTATTCTATCTATTTTATCTAAAAAGAGTCTTAAAACTTTTAAAATTATCGGTTGAGAGTCAAAGTGCTATGCTGTTAGGGAGCGGGTTGATCCTATTTTTGGTTAAGAGTCGGGACTTATTGGTTAAATTCAGTGGCTCCCCGTATTGGACGCTTTTAGAACTTCAGGAATATTAAATTCATTCATAAATTGTAAACAATTATTATCAGGATCAAATAAAATTAATAAAGAAGTATTGCCATTGACACCTTAAATACGAAGAAATGTTAAACATTGACAATATATCCGTTTTCGATATATAATACAATCAATAATATATCCGTTTTCGATATATGGTAAATTTATATGAGGCAAAAACAATATAGGCAATCACTGACTCCTTCTGTTTTCTATATACTACTTGCCCTTTGTGATAGAGAAAGACATGGTTATGAGATCATGAAACAGACGGAATATGATTCTGATGGAAAAATAGAAATGGGACCAGGAACACTGTATGGTAATATTAAGCGAATGCTTGCAGATAAACTGATAGAAGAGGCCTATGAAAGACCTTATTCAATAGCTGTTGATGAAAGACGAAAATATTACAGACTGACAGACCTAGGCCGAAAACAATTATCTATGGAACTGGATAGATATCATAATGCCCTAAAAATAGCTAAGAAAAGGAACTTTTTACCTGGCTTGTAATTAATAAAACTTTAATTATAAAAATATGGAGAAAACAAACAATATAGCAGTTAGAACTTATAGACTATTACTAAACCTTTATCCCAGGTCATATCTTAAAGTATATAGAAAGCTCATGGAACAAACTTTTAAGGATATGTTAAAAGAAGATAAACATTTCAGAGTATGGTTAAAAGTGGCAAAAGATCTTCCTGGGAGCTTAATACATGAACATATGGAAAATATTAATGGAGGAACAATGAAAAGAAAAGATAAATCTCGATTAATCATAGCGGTTTTAATTTCTATAGTATGTGGAGTATTAGGATTTTTTCTATCTTTTTTGATTGGCGAGGGATTGATGGAAGTGCTTAGCGATGAAATAGCTATGCTTTTAATGTTTGTCTGTGTATCTATTTATAATTTTGTAATATGTCTGTTTTTAGGAAGATTTTATCCTAATAGTATCTGGTTTGCGGGTTTTTTAATTAACATCATTGTATGGGCAGCCCTTATCGGTAATTTAAGAGGACCAGGGGGATTTGTTGATCTATGGTATGGATGGACTGCCCTGATTATATTTGCATTTGTTGGATCTTTTGTTGGATCAGTTCTATTAAGAAAAAAATCAGCACAGAGTACTTAAAAATAATTAAAATATGATGTCACTCAGAAACCACTGAATTCTGTGGCTCCCCGTATTGGACGCTTTTAGAGCTATGGAGGTATTAACTACATATATAAATTATAAACAACTATTACCGGAATTAAATAAATTAATAAAGAAGTGTTACCTTTAAATATATTAATAAAATATTATAAAAATATAACAACAAGAAAAAAATGAAGTAGAAACTGAATTACAGGGAAGAAAATATGCAGGTGAAGAAACAGAATTTATCTGGTAAACAAGGAAAAATAAGGAAAAGAATAATAGCTATATTTTTAATTATCTTAATCTCTATTATTGCACTATCCAGTCTGCTATGTTTATCTGGTTGTGAAAATTATGTGTCAGATGAAGATTTTAATTCAATTATTACCAGAAATGATATAGATGCTGAATTTAAAATAAAGAAAGAAAAGAATCATGAATATAAGATTACCTCTCGTAAGGATATCGATAATGGGGAGGATTATATAGAGATTGACGTAAAAGACAATCTATCTATTACATGTGGAAGAACCCCCATAAAGCTTAATAAGAACTACAGGCTTTCAATAGTTATGAAGAACCTTAGTTCCGACCCTCTACTGTTATATTCATTTTGGGAAGATTCCATAACGCAATCTCGAAGTTTTACTCTGGCTGGAGAAAACGGCAATCCTCCAACATCAAAAACTCAAGAAATACATCAAGAATGGGTAACATTTACAGAGATGTTTCAAGCCGAAGAAAAAGAATCTTTTATTAGAATAAGCATATCAAGTAACTCTGGAGTTTTCTACATTGAAAGCATTTCCATAGAAGAGATTACAGATAATGGACCTTCTTAATCAGTTCTGGAGACCAGTAAAGTGAGCGAGTGACCTTGCTCTTGTCATAGAGCCAGAGTTGAATTCTGTGGCTCCCCGGTCTGGATTTTCCTCAAACCATCTCCATAATATTGCCAAATACAATCCATTCCTGTAAGAAAAAGAACCTATAGTTTTCACCTGTTATATAATTTAATGCTTTTAGCTCCAGCCTCAATCTCATAAGATACAGGCCGGTAAAGATTCTTCCCCAACAATGTCTTTCCATTTTACTTTTAAGATTTTCAAATATAAAATAGTACTAGTTTTAAATAACTTAGAAAATAATTATTATTTAACTACAAAATTTAAAAATTTGAATTATATAATTCGGGTAATTGCCCTAAGGGGGAATCCATGAAAAGAAATAAAGCTCTACTATCTATAACTTCACTCTTAGTTATATCATTTATATTTATATGGGGATGCAAATCTCTATCTTCTGATAAGAAAGCTGAAGAAATAATTGAAGATCAAACAGAAGAAACCAGTAACGTAAAAGAAGATGGAGATGAAAAAGAATATCTTATTACCGAATCAGAATATTTTGAAATGCCTGATAAGATTATTTTATACAACAAAGGCAAGCAGATTTTCGTTGAAAAGAATACTGAATCATACAATAAGATTGTTTACTTAACAAATGAAAGATTTAAAACAGATTGCGGCATGGCAGAAGAAGCAATATCGGATGAATTTGTAGAAGATATTAAAGACAATAAATTTGCCATAGAATTCATATATATTGAAGAGAAACAGACTATATATATATGCGAGGGATATCACTATAAAAAGAATTATACAAAGATATTATTTCCTTTACCTAATTTAAGGGCAATATTTGGAGAATCTGAATATGAATATCAAGAATACCAAGGTGGTCCCTGGCGTGTATCGATTCAGCCAGAGTCTGATTATTTAATAGCAATAATAGAAGAGGAATTCGGTAAGCAATAAAACAGGAACATTCCTCTGAAGTAATCTATTATAAAGATGTTCATGCCGCTTAAACTAGCCTTGTTTCTAATTTACTCACTATGCCCTCTGACCAAAACCTCACCGGTAATAGCATCAATTATAACTGAAAATCCCATTGGACCCCAGGTTCTATTTATTTCAACATTATCAATATCTATTACCCATTCAAGTCTATTATGAGATACAGACAACTTTGCACCAA
>CAZHOY010000200.1:0-3829 GCA_964534695.1 uncultured Actinomycetota bacterium
AATTTTCAGCAATGGAAGAATTAATACCCAGTGCCAGCAGGTTTAAAAAAATTGCGGTCATTATAAAAATAATGTCTGTACGCGTATTTTGCTGGAGCTCCGATATGATATGCTTATGGACCTGCTCAATCATATTATACCTTTCTTTCACAAAATTTTATCTTATTTTTTTAACCACGACAGGCAGAATAAACACTGTATGGTGCCACTGCCTTAAGTTATTGGTTTTTATCCTATATGAATATGAGTATATTCTTTTTTACGTAAATTTTAAAGAAGCATCAAACATTATATAATGAGATTCATTATGAAACTAACCGTAAATTATAAAAGGTCGATAATATTTATATTATCCGTTATCTGCACCCTTTTATTATGTACCGGCTGTTTTACTACAGGGCCTTACACGGAACATATAATTAATCCGGATATGAAGTTTATCTATGTCCTCCAGAATATTGATTTTGATAAGCTCAGCAGTACAAAATTTAAAATTGCGGTAGTTGATCCTGATGAAAGCCAGCTGACCGCTAAAAATCTTACCCAACTTCATAACCAGGATAAAATTTTACTGGCATATCTTAGCATTGGCGAGGCTGAAGAGTATAGAGATTACTGGAAGCATGATTGGAAAACAGGAAATCCGTCTTTCATAGACCAGGAGAACCCGGACTGGGAAGGTAATTACAAGGTAATGTACTGGTACGAGCAATGGCAGGAAATAACATTTTCCAGGCTTGACCAGATTATAAATTCAGGCTATGACGGAGTCTATCTGGATATCATTGACGTCTATAGATACTTCCAGGACAGCGGATTTGACTTTGCAAGAAAAGAAATGATTGACTTAGTTATTGGCATCTCAAAAAAATCTAAAGGCATAAACAGGGATTTCCTTGTGATTCCCCAGAACTCGGAAGAACTCCTGATATATAAAGGTTACCTGGCTGCGATTGACGGGATAGGACGTGAAGATCTGTGTTACATTGACAATCTCTCCCAGGATACAGAAGAGCTTGAAACCGCACTGCAGTATCTGAAAAAGGCGATAGATGCAGGAAAGCTTGTTCTGGTTATAAGCTATCCCACCGAACATGATAAGAAATGCAATTTCATTAAGATGGCAGTAGAAAACAACTTTATGCCTTACGTGGGAAAAAGGGAGCTGGATACTATCGAAACTACCACCTGTAACTGAAACTTGACTTTCCTGCCTGATATAACCGGAACCAACCGCTGTAATGATTACTGTGTCCTGTAGACAATTGCCATACAAATTAATATAATAAAACAATTTAAAATAATTATTTCAATAAGAATATGGATCCACAGATAATAAAACCACTGCTTCTAACCTCAATTGCCGGTTTGTCCACTACTATTGGCAGTGTAATCGGTCTTGCATTCAAGAGGGAGAGCTCAAAATTTATGAGTTCCGTGCTGGGTTTTGCCGCCGGGGTTATGGTGGGTGTCTCGTTTTTTGAACTTCTTCCTTCAGGTTTTAAAGAACTGGGATTTACCAGGGCAAGCATGGCTTTTCTTGCCGGCTTCATCTTTATTTTTATAATCGATTATTTTATCCCCCATGAATATATCGGACAGAAGGAAAATATAGACGACAAGACCGATAAAAGGCTCCTAAGAACCGGGCTTTTTGTAGCCCTGGGAATAGGCATTCATAATTTTCCCGAAGGTATGGCTACCTTTTATGGTGCACTTGTAGATATTAAAATTGGAACAGCTATAGCCGTAGCCATTGCCATACATAATATACCCGAAGGTATTGCCGTATCTGCCCCCGTATATAAAGCCACGGGCAGCAGAGGAAAGGCTTTTCTGTGGTCATTCTTGTCAGGAGTGGTAGAGCCCATTGGGGCATTGCTTACCGCTGTGGTACTTCTTCCTTTTCTAAACTCGCAGGTTTTGGGTTATATACTCTCAGGCATTGCAGGACTTATGGTTTTTATATCCATTGATGAGCTGCTGCCGGTTTCCAAATCCTATGGATACTCTCATCTTCCCATAGTAAGTTTTATCCTAGGAATGGGAGTTATGATTTTGAGTTTAATTCTTCTTCAGTGATTACTTTTTTAACCTGCCCACTACTGGAAACCTGCCCAGAAGATCTACCCCATGTGGAGCTTTTTTAAGTTCTGTGGTCAAATCTTTCCCTGCGTAATGAGTTACCTGATGCTTCCCGTTCTTCCACAGGAAACTATCCGTAACATCATAAATCTCGCCGCAGCATGCGATATAAGCCCTTCTGCCTTCCCTGCCGTCATATTGTTTCAGCTCTTTTTCCGTAAATTCTTTCATTCTATACAATTTAACCTATTATAGGTGATGCTTCAAGGTTAAATGGATTGGTCCTCATGGCCATAGAGAATAAATATGGATAGTTATTCTTTAAATGGTTCATATATGAGACCCACTCGTATATCAGGGCACTATAGGCTCTCTTCGTATCCCGGATCAGATGTTCATAATCCTCATGGGGTATCTTTTCAAAATCCTTTCTTTCTTCCAGTTCATCGGTCAGATGAAATACGGCCCACAGGAGATCGGTAAATGACTCATGCTCAAGCAGGTTGGGATTTTCCAGCAGTCTCAACAGGAAACCTCTTTTTTTAACCAGAAAATTTCTTAAATTCTTAAGATTTTCCGAATTAGCCTTGATTTCTGACCTGTAACTTCTAAATTTTTTATTTATATCCCTGAAATCCCTTTCTGTCCACCTGTCAACCCGGGACAAATGCTCGATTAAAACCTTGCAGTTTGCGTCAAGGTCCGAAAGGTAAGTTAAAAGTTTAGTTCCAACTTCGCTGAAGAAAACTCCTATTACCATATTTAGCTTGTTAAGCAGAGCTTTTTTCTCTCTATCGCCTAAGACTCTGTGTATAACTACAGTTACTAAAAACACTTCTACGGGCACAAATGCAATATCTCCCACCAGATAAATAAAAATATGGTGCATATCTTTAAATATAGCAAAATGCAGAATATAAAGCAGCGTAGACAGAGATATTAGAATTACACCTAAAACTAACTGCCATTTTACTTTCCTCATATAAACCCCTTTCTATAAATAGAAGGCCTTGCAGTATTAGCAAAGCCTTCTATTGAAAACATATTGGATCACCATTATCTTAAGAATTTTCCTACAAATGGAGAAGTTTCACCCCTTCTCAGGAAATGGCCTGACGGACCCTCTCCCAGAAATTCTGAAAACCAGCTCTCATGTTCTATTTCTTCATTAAGAATTGCCTGGGCCAGGGCATAGGTCCTGTGGTCTTTACCTGCAGTAATATTACAGATATGTGTGTAACCTCTCACTGCACATCTTTCTGCTTCAACCAGTACCTTGAGAATAGCTATAACATCTGTGGGATCCTTGGGCAGAGCTGCAGGCGGACATGCCGATACATCATGGAAATCATTCATACGCTCCGGTAACTTACCTCCCAGTTCATAGATTCTGGGAACAATTGCTTCAAAATGATTCCTATCCTCTATCCTCGCTGTTTCTGCAATTTCCTTCAATCCTTCCCCTTTAAGGCCTATCAGGTTTGCTCTTAATATAGTGTAATAGTAATAAGTGGTAAGTTCCGCTCCTGCGTTTTTAACCAGCAGCTCCACAACTTCATCTACATTTACTCCTGCTTTCTCCACCATCTCTCTTGCTACCTTAGCCATTTTACACCCCCTTTCTTTCATTCTGGCAACTTACAAAATCTTTTTATTCTCTGTTTTCAAGCACCAAAAAGGTTAACTTTACATATTATTAATTTATTTTTAAGCTTTTAAACTTATTATTTGTACTGAGTTTTAC
>CAZHOY010000201.1:0-3796 GCA_964534695.1 uncultured Actinomycetota bacterium
TAATTTCCCGGTCAAGATTTGTAAAAAGCTCGGCTGTTTTTTGGGGGACTATCATTGACTCAACATCTTTTATGCATATGCTGGTGCAGCCGTATCTTTTTAATTCTTTTGCCGTTTTTATATAGAAATCTGTTTTTTGCAGGTCATCATAGATTATGGTCCCCTGGCATACGGCGCCATTTTCAACAACGGTGGATACGGTAAATTTTAAGTTTTCAAGGTCATTTAGACAGTCATATACCCTGAATATATCAATTCCGTTTTTTATACATTGCTTTATGAATCTTCGTATAAGGTTGTTGGAATAGACTTCAAGCCCTCCCAGGTTCCTTGCTCCAATCAATGCCTGCAGCGGGATAGATGAGATTTTGCTTTTAACATAGGAGGCAATCTCCAGCGGTGTCATATTAAGGTTGCTCTCAAGCATTTTTTCAAAGCCTGAGCCACCCAGTATTTCCAGGCTTTCGTATTTTGTGCCCTCAAAATGTTTCAGTATGGTATCAAATGTCCTGACATCTATATATTCCAGATTGGTATTCTGGAATATGTCTCTTATGGTGATGTCATTTATTTTTATATTTCTCATTTCTGATTTTATTAACATTTACAATAATTACAGCAGTAATAATTTTTAGAAAATCTATAACCAGGAAGGGCTGCGTACCCAGTTTCCAGGTCTTAATCAGTGCGGATAAAACCGATTGGGTACCGGTTATGCTGAAGAAATAACCGAATAGGTATATAAATCCAAAAAGATGAATCAGTAATACTCCGGCAGCACAGGAAAAAAGGCAGGTAAGCAGGTTATTTAAAGAACCGTTAGTTTTCCTGGCTGAATTTTCATATATATATCCTACTACAAAAGCAGCAGCCAGAAATCCAACCACATAGCCGACTGTGGGACCGGCCAGGAAGGCAGCTGCGTTTTTAAATCCGCTGAAGACCGGTAACCCCATCATCCCCATATATATATATAAAGCCTGGCTGGCAAGGGCCCACCTGCTGCCCAGAAACAAACCGGAAAGGAGCACTGTCAATACCTGCAGGGTTATGGGAATTGGCGTAAAGGGCAGATACATAAATGAATTTGCCGAGATTGCCATAAGCGCTGCAAAGATTAAAGCAAATACCAGATTAAAAATCACCTGGCCGCTGTGGTATTTTACTTTTGCTTCTGAATTTTTTATGGCCGTGCTTTTAACCGTATCCATAAAAGTTTCTCCTGCAGGATAAAAAAATTATGTTTAAAAAATTATAAATTAAAGCTTTAAAGTCTCTTAGGTAAGACGCTCCAGTATATATAAAGTTTCACCATAGTAGGGTGATCCGATCCTCATTAAGATTTAAAATAGTGAAACCATTGGATTATCACCCCGTCTCTTTATTAAACTGGTTCTATGAATAAATTATAACGGGGGATTTATGAATTATCTTTTAACTGAAGAGCAAAATATGATAGTGGATATCTGCCGCCAGATTGTAAACGGGAGAATAATTCCTGCCAGAGCAGAAATGGACCAGGAAGGAACGTTCCCCCGGGAAATAATAAAAGAAATTGCAAAAAGTGACCTTTTCAGATTATTCGTTCCCCAGGAATATGAGGGCATGGGTACGGGCATTTTTGAAATTTGCCTGGCTACCGAGGAACTGAGCAGAGGAGATCTGAGTGTCGCTACTTCTTATGCCGCATCGGGTCTAGGCGTCATACCTTTTCTTGTGGCCGGAAGTGAGGAGCAGAAGAAAAAATATCTGCCGCAGCTGGCAGAAGGAAAGAAACTGGCTGCTTTCGGGCTGACGGAGGCAGAAGCAGGCAGCGATGTCGGAGGTATAAGGACAACAGCTTCAAGGGAAAAAGACTGCTATATCTTAAACGGAACCAAGCAGTGGATAACCAATGGTGGGGAAGCAGATATTTACACTATTTTTGCCATGACCAATCCCCAAAAAGGGATAAGGGGTACAAGTGCCATTATAGTGGAGAAGGGAACACCTGGTTTCGAATTTGGGAAGAAAGAGGATAAACTGGGAATAAGGGCTTCGGCGACCAGGGAGCTTATTTTTACCGATTGCAGGGTTCCAAAAGAAAATATACTTGGCAGTGAGGGAATGGGTTTTATAATAGCTATGAAGACTTTTGACCAGTCCAGGCCCGTGGTCGGAGCGCAGGCAGTAGGAGTTGCCCAGGCAGCCCTGGAGGAAGCTTTAAATTACTCCAAAATAAGAAAACAGTTTAGAGCTGCCATATCTTCTTTTCAGGCCATACAGCATATGCTTGCTGATATGGCTACAAATATTGAGGCTGCCAGAGCTCTTGTTTACCATACGGCAAGAGTAATTGACAGCGGAGAAAAAAATATTTCAAGGCTCTCCTCAATGTCAAAAGTATTTGCATCCGATATAGCTATGAAGGTTACTACCGATGCGGTTCAGATATTCGGCGGTTATGGATTTATGAAAGAGTACCCCGTAGAAAAGATGATGAGAGACGCAAAGATTACTCAGATTTATGAGGGTACCAATCAGATATTGAGGAATATTATTGCTCTGGATATGATTAAAAGAGGAGTTCTGTAGAGGAGCCGGAGCATAGCATACATTCCAATAAATCTTTTAGTGTAAACAGGTTTTTTTATTATACATACAGGTGATTAAAATAAAAGTTGTGGTGTGCATAAAACAGGTACCGGGTACCACAGAAATTAAAATTGATCCCCGGACCAATACCCTGGTAAGAGAAGGAATAGAGAATATAATAAATCCCTTTGATGCCTATGCTATTGAAGAAGCGGTGAGGATAAAGGAGAGATTTAATGACGGTGAGGTGGAGGTAATTGCCCTGACCATGGGGCCTCCTCAGTCTGGGGATATACTTAAAGAGGCCATATCAGTGGGTGTCGATAGAGCTGTTCTTCTTTCAGACAGGGTGTTTGCGGGAGCTGACACCTGGGCTACTTCCACTACCCTGGCCAAGGCTGTAAAAAAAATAGGGGACTGCCGCCTGATAATACTGGGCAAGCAGACTCTAGATGGGGATACGGGTCAGGTGGGACCCGAACTTGCACAGAGGATGGGCATACCGTTTATAGGGTATGCCAGTGGTATACCTGAGATCAGTAAAGATAAAATAAAAATTAAGAGATTGATGGAAGACAGATATGAGATTTTTGAAGTAAATCTGCCTGTTGCAATATCCGTGGTGAAGGATATCAATATTCCAAGGGTTCCTTCGCTGCGGGGAAAAATGAAGGCAAGAAATATGGAGATCCCTGTATGGGATGCAAAAAAGCTGAAGGCAGATGAAGACGAGGTGGGGCTCTCGGGTTCTTACACCCAGGTAATGAAAATTTTTACGCCGGAAATAAAACATGAGATAAAGATGATCAAAGGCAGCACCGAAGAACAGGTTGAGCATTTATATAAAGAGCTAAAGGATTTAAAAGTAATATAGGTAGGATTTTATGGAAATCAGGATAAATAAAGAGACATGCACCGGCTGCAGCCTCTGCAGGAAAGTTTGTCTGTACGATGCAATTGAGATAATTGAAGGCAAAGCAGCGGTAAACCAGAATTGTGTATTCTGCGGAGCCTGTATTGAAGCCTGTAAATTCAATTCCATAGAAATTGTTGGTCTTAAAGAAGAAAAAAAAGATTTTTCAGATTACAGTGGAGTTTGCATATATCTTGAATCCCAGGGAAGCCGGATAGCGGATGTAGGATTTGAGCTTGTAAGCGAGGGTAAAAAACTTGCAGAAAAGCTGGGTGTGGAGCTGTCAGCAGTGGCTATCGGAAATGGTAT
>CAZHOY010000202.1:0-3783 GCA_964534695.1 uncultured Actinomycetota bacterium
GGGGGAGACAGGAGGGATGTTAAAGTTGATAGACAAGCAAAAGATAATAATTATGTACTTCAATGAAGGGTTGTCACAAAGACAAATAGAAAGAGAACTTCACATCTCCAGAAAAACAATCAGGAGATACATCAGGGAATATGAAAAAAAGAGAAATCGGATTGTAGATAAAAAAACAGAAGATGCCTCATTAATTACAGACATTTGCCAGAAACCAAAATACGACACATCAAACAGAAAAAAGGTTAAACTGACCGGGCAAATAATAGAAAGAATAAACTTTTTTCTAAAAGAAAATGAAAATAAAAAAGCTTTAGGAAAATCCAAGCAAGTTATGAAAAAAATAGATATCTATGAAGCTCTTGTCCGGGAAGGTTTTGATATAGGTTACACAACTGTATGCTGCACTATAGCAGATTCCCATAGACAAACAAGAGAAGCATTCATAAGACAGGAATATCTTCCGGGACAAACGGTGGAATTTGACTGGGGTGAGGTAAAACTTAACATTGGCCAAAAACTGAGTATATTCCAAATGTCTGTATTTACCACCGCTTATGGTAACTACCGCTATGCTGACCTTTACCACAATCAGAAAACAGAGTCATTTCTTGACACTCATGCCAATTTCTTTGAAGAGATCGGAGGTGTCTATAAAGAAATAGTATATGACAACGCAAGAGTTGTGGTGGCAAAGTTTGTGGGAAGTTTCCAAAAGGAACCGACAGAAGAGCTTTTAAAGCTATCTATCTACTACAACTTTTCTTTCAGGTTCTGCAATACTGCCCGAGCAAATGAAAAAGGTCATGTGGAAAGAAGTGTGGAATATATAAGAAGAAAAGTCTTTTCAAAAAGAGATAGCTTTGAAAGTCTGGATGAGGCAAGGCACTATTTAAAAGAGCAGCTTAAAGCCTTAAATCTAAAGCCCCAGGTCCTTGCAAACGGCAAAAATGCTTTAGAGATGCTGAATCTTGAGAGAAGTTATCTTCACCTGAAACCCCCAAGATATGACTGTGCAAGGCTGGTGGAATCCAGGGTAAATAAATATTCATGCGTAGCTTTAAACGGATGCTATTATTCAGTGCCAGACAGTCTGGTTGGCCAGTTTGTGACAGTAAAAGCATATCCTGGCAGGATAATCTGCTGCTATAAGGGTGAAAAAATAGCTGTGCATAAAAGGCTTTATGGAAACCACCAGTGGAAAGTAGATATAAACCATTACCTGAGGACTTTAAAACTAAAACCAGGTGCCCTTGCAGGAAGCACTGCATTTGCCCAGATGAAGTCAAGTCTGAAAAACATCTACAGTAAATATTTTGTCGGTAGCGAGAAAAAATTTGTCGAACTTTTGGAAATGGCAGGAAAAATTGGACTTAAAAGAATAGAAGAGGCAGTAGCAGAGCTTGAAGCAATAAACTCCTGCTCAGTAGATCTTGATAAGATTATTGTTGTCTGTTCAAGAAAAAATACAGGTTGCAGTGATTTTAAAGCTAGTAGCGATTGCCAGATAGAGAAAGCTTCAAAAGAGATGCTTTCACTTTACGGGCAAATGCTTGAAAACTCTCCTAGCTTTAAGGAGGTTGAGGCTTAAATGAAAGATAGTAAAAAGGATGATTTTGCAAGGAAGATAATTTTTTATTCAAGAGAAATTCACTTTCCGGCAGTAAGAAAGTACTTGACAGAGGACCTTCAAGAAGCAAGGGCAAAAAATCTAAGCTATGAAGAGTTTCTATGTAATATCTTGCAAAAAGAATATGATGCAAGAACGGAAAACGGAAAGTTAAACAGGATAAGGATTGCAGGCTTTCCAGCTAAAAAATATCTCGAAGACTTAAAAATAGAAGATCTTCCTGTTGACTGCCGTAACAAGCTAAAAATACTATCTAGCCTTGATTTTGTAAAGAACGGCCAGAACCTGATACTGTATGGAAATCCTGGTACAGGAAAGACTCATATTGCTATAGGTTTGGGAATAAAAGCGGCCATTGCAGGATATCGTGTACTTTTTACAACAGTACCACTACTTATTAATCAGCTAAAAGAAGCAAGAGGAGCGTCCACACTTCGCTCATTTGAAATTAGATTTGAAAAATATGACCTGGTTATTGCTGATGAGCTCGGGTATATCTCGTTTGACAAGGAGGGTTCTGAACTGCTATTTACCAATCTGTCACTCAGGGCAGGAAGAAAATCAACAATAATTACAACAAATCTTTCGTTTGACAGATGGGATGAGATATTTTTAGATCCAGTAATCACTGCGGCAATGATAGATAGGCTTACCCATAAGTCCTATATGGTTAATATGAATGGACCATCTTACAGAATGAAAGAAACAAAAGAGTGGCTGGCAAAACATAAGGAGATGGGGAAATTTTCGATTGAAAAAGATGATAAAGATATTTCTTAGGCTTAAAGGTAGACGTGAAAAATAGAAAGTGGGGAAAATTATGGGTTAATACTTATTATTTTTTTTAAATTAAGTGGGGTAGTTTTCAATTGAAATATGGGGGAATTTTCGATTGAAAAATACAGACATATTATCAGAGCTTGAATTTGAAAAGGGACTTATCGATGATGACAATATCCCTCTAAAGTCATATAACTACAGCTATATAAAAGATAGGATAAGTAGCGGATATGGGATAAATGTATCACTGTCTACTGTAATAGACAGGGCCAAAAAGTATGGATACTACAAGAAGAGAAAGAAGAAGAAAGCCCATGACCGGGAAGTTATAACAAACTATGTGGGAGAGCTAATCCAGCATGACAGTTCCCACCATAGGTGGAGCCCTTCAGCCAGGGATAAATGGTACCTTATCACCTCCATTGACGACTACAGCCGATTTATGTTGTATGCAAGGCTGGTAAAGAGCGAGACTTCCTGGACTCATATAAAGGCATTGGAGGAAGTGAGCTTAAAATATGGGCTTGCCTATTCATATTATGTTGACTGCCACTCTACATTCAGATTTGTCCAGGGAAGGGACTCTCTGTGGAGAAAACATTATGTTATTACCGACGGCATAGATCCCCAGTGGAAACAACTGGTAGAGGAGCTGGGTATTGAGGTTATCTATGCCCTGTCTCCCCAGGCAAAGGGAAAAATTGAAAGACCATATAGGTGGATACAGGATAGGATTGTCAGAACCTGCGCCAGGGAAGATATCTCCGATATAGCCAGTGCCCAAAAGGTGCTCAAAAGAGAGATCTATCGCTATAACTACAAGCAGGTGCATTCCACTACCGGAGAGGTTCCTTATTTCAGATTTAAAGAAGCCGTCGATAAGGGACAAAATCTCTTTAGAGAATTTGTCATTAAACCACCGTATAAGTCCATAAAGGATGTATTCTGCTTAAGGCTTGACAGGACTATCGGTGCCTACAGGAATATCTCTATTAAAACTTTAAAACTTAAGGTGCACGGCACTCCCAGGGATAAGGTAAAGGTCAAGATATATCCACTTAACAGTAATATGTCCCAGGTAAGGATCTGGTGCAAGAATGAGCTAATTGATATACACAGGGTAAAGAATAGCGAGTTTAAAGGTATGCACTTTTAATTCTTAAAGTGTGCACTTTTAAAAAGTTGCTAACAGAAAACGAATTGCTTTACCAGCAATTTCGGATTAACTCGGCAACTATCACAATTACTAAGATGCAATTTTTAATTGTTACAAATAATTATATTGAGTATAATTTTTATTTAATGGACGAGATTTTTGACCCTAAATTTACCTTTAACTATCCCGACCCAGACCTAAAACCGGATCTAGATGA
>CAZHOY010000203.1:0-3779 GCA_964534695.1 uncultured Actinomycetota bacterium
TCCAACCATCCCTAAATGCTGGGGACCAAAATAAAGTTCGAGCTCTCTCATTTCTTTCCATCCTTATTTTCAACAAAAGGAATTTTATCAAAAACTTCTTTTACATATTCTCTCGTATCAAAATCCTTTCTAAAAGGCGGCAATTTATACTTTCTTTCTAAAAAAAGTGGTGTTAGTCTGGGGTGGCCTTTAAAATCTATTCCGTAAAACTCATGGATTTCACGCTCATAGGGTTCAGCATTCTTAAAAATAGAAATTACGGTAATAAACTCCGGATTTTCCCTGGAAATCCTTGTCTTTAAAATTATGTTTGTTTTCTCTTTGTCTGTATATCTATTATCCTCCTGCATATAAGCTGAGAGAACGTAAACCAGCTCAAACTCCTTTTCCTCTAACCAGTCTACACTGGATATTAAAGCCAGGTGGTTGTATCCTTTATTTTTAAGAAAACTCAAAATAGACAGGACCGAATCTTTTTGGGCACTTACAATTAACCTGTCTTGTTTATAAATACTTACCTGGATACCACTAAAAAATGATTCAAGTTTTTCCTTAAGTAACTTCACCTCACCTCTCCTAAAAAAATTTTATTCATTCTATAAACTTTTTACCTATTTCCTTTTACTTTCACCCAACCCCGCCTATTGAATTTTCAGAAAGGACCGGGTTTACCTTTATCCTCTATTGGAAATAACGGAGGCCATTCCATTTTCCCATAAAGTTGTTCATGATTTGCACGGTAATATTTATAATTTTCTCTGTATTTTTTATAACCGTTTGCCATCCCTTTATCAATTAATGTCCAGAGATGAGTTACAGCAACAAAGATTGCTTCAGGTCTGGGCATACACCCGGCGATCCAACCATCTACAGGAATGTATTTATCCAGATGTTTTATGGTATTATATGAATCCCAATACATCCCCCCGTTTATAGGGCAGGAACCAAAACCTACCGTAAACTTTGGCTCCGGCATCTGTTCATATGTTCTTATGATAGCCTTCAATGTTTTAACTGAAACATATCCTGTAATTAAGAATAGATTTGCCTGTCTTGGTGTAGCTACTGGGATTACTCCGAATCGTTCAGCATCCCATCTTGCGGTTATAACCGGGGGTATTTCAATAATCCCGCATCCAGTACAAAAATAGACTACATGAAGCGAATATTTATGACCCATTTTTGCCGGAGATTTAAACCATTTTATAAGCTGATTTCTATCCATCCCTTATCTCCTCATTATTAAAACTATGACTAATCCTACGAAAGCAAATAGTGTGGGCCATCTCCATAAATATTTAATTGCTTGCTCAACCCTTAAACGTGGATAAACAGCATTTATGAAAAGGTATATTACAAACACTACTAACATTTTAAGAAAGAAAACAAACCCTGTTAAAAATGATGCAATCCAGCTCAGGCCTGCTGAACCCAACAAATTTTCCAGCGGAATAAATACATCGCCGCCACCTAAAAATAGGTTAACAAAAAGGGCTATGCCGATAAATAGACTAAAAGCATGCTGTATAGTTGTCATAGCCAAGTATTGGCCGCTGTATTCTACCATGGGTCCTGAAGAGATTTCTTGCGGTGCACCTACAAGATCAAAAGGTCTTATACCCAGTACCGCTGGAAGAATAAGAAGATAAGCCATACCAGATAACAATAATGGTAAAGAAGCAAAAGACCAACCAGTGTTCTGTTGTATTGCCACTATTTCTACTATGGATATAGTTTTGTAATGTGTCATTACAGCAAGAAGGATAAGCAACAGAGGCACTTCATAGCCTAACGCCAGAATAAGTTTACGGGAAATCCCGATGCTTGTATTAGGATTAGCTGCTTCACCACCACTTAGTGCAGCTCCTAAAGGTCCTAAAAGCATTACATAAAGAATTACTAACAACCCGCCCGAATTACTTATTGGACAAACTTCTCCTAATGGTAAAAATAAAACCACAACTATTGAGCCAGCAAGTGATAGGATAATCCCTAAGTTAAACATACTTCCATGGCTTATGCTTCTTTGACTGAATAACTTAATTATATCAATAATCGGTTGAGTAATTGGAGGACCATAACGCCAATGGATCCTTGCCATTATTCTCCTTGATAATCCAATAAAAAATATCCCTATTGCAAATGCTACAGGCGGAAATAAAATTATTCCAATAATGTTCATTACCAAATGCTCCAATTTAATTGAATGAAGATTAACAATGCCAGAAACAGCACTATATATATCACATAGTTACCTACATCTCCAGTATAAAGACGTCGTACCCCACTGCACAGATTCCGGGTCCACCCGGAGAGTCTTGTATAAAACTTATCTACAAAGTCTCTCAAGAAAGGTGAAATCATCCGATACAACGGGTTATAGAAATCAACTGTATAATGGTATTTATCATGGGGCACATAAGCCCCGGCAGCATAATTGTCATCCTGGGCAACTGATACCGTTTTACGCCCTGCCCTAAAAATTAGCCAAACAATAATACCCGCAATCATAATAGCAGCAAAAATATTTACGGTATTTAATGCGCCATTCTCGGAAGCAATTCCCCATAAGGTTACATTTAAGGGCTCAAAACCAAAAGATGTCACGATAGTATTAATAACCTTCAGGGGGATACCGGGAAGGATACCAAATAGAATAATAATCAGGCTAAATATAATTATTGGAAATTGCATGCTAAAGGGTGCCCTTTTGATATTCTTATATTTTTCAGGAAGTTGCCCCAAAAATATGTTGTGTAAAAACTTATAAATAGAAAGAATGGTTCCCCATGTCCCCAACAAGGCAAAAAAAGCTAAGAAAGGTTGCTCCTCAAGAATTAAAGATCTGTAGATCAGCCATTTGGAAACAAATCCATTGGTTAAGGGAATTCCAATCAACCCACAAGCACCAACTAACGCTCCAATAAAAACAACAGGCATCTTTTTTATAAGTCCACCCAGTGAGTTTAAGTCTCTCACACCTCCTGTTCGATATTCTACTGCCCCTACAGTTAAGAAAAGCAATGACTTGAACATAGCATGATTAAAAATATGGAATATGCCGCCCGCAACACTAATACTGGTCCCAAAGGCAATTCCAAGAATTATATATCCTATCTGTCCGATCGAATGCCATGCCAGAAGCCTTTTAGCATCGTTTTGAAGTAAAGCGATAAATGTGGGTATTACCACGGTGATTGCACCCAGCCAACAAAGGATATAGTGAAAATTTATCATACCCGAACCCAATTCAAGGAAAACCTTCATTCCTATTACTACATACATGATTAGAATAAAACCGTATGTACCCATTTTGATCAGTATTCCAGAAAGCACCGCAGAAAATGGAGAAGGAGCCTCTGAATGGGCATCGGGAAGCCAGGTATGTAAAGGTATAATAGCACTTTTGATTCCAAACCCGATACCAAAACTTATTAATATAAATAAGATATATCCGGAGGAGGCAGAAGCTATATTCCTGGCTATTTCCGATATAATTAATGTTCCACAAGTTGTATGGAGTGATAATATTCCGATTAGCATAGCAGCAGAACCGATAACAGACATGATGATATATTTCATTCCTGCCGCCAGAGCAGGTCCACGTTTATAACTTATCAAAAGAAAAGTACTCCAGGACATTATCTCCCAGAAAATATAAAAGGAAACCAAGTCACCACTTATTGCAATCCCTAACATACAAGCATTTACCAGAAGCATCATCAAGTAGTAGAAATCTGTTCTTTCTTTTCCCTTTATATAGCTTAAAGAGAAAATGA
>CAZHOY010000204.1:0-3766 GCA_964534695.1 uncultured Actinomycetota bacterium
TGCCAAGATTTTAAATATTATATCAGTTAGGATTCATTAGGAACTGAAAAAAGGCAGGATAGTAATTGTAGCGGGCTTCCAGGGTATTAATACAGAAGATGATATTACAACCCTGGGCAGAGGAGGTTCCGATACAACGGCAGTTGCCCTGGCTTCGGCACTTAAGGCAAATTATTGTGAGATATACACGGATGTAGACGGAGTTTATTCGGCAGATCCCAATATGGTGGAAAGAGTAATCAAACTGGAATCACTTTCGTATGAAGAAATGCTGGAACTTGCATCTTCGGGAGCCAGAGTGATTCACCTGAGGGCTGTGGAATTTGCAAAGAAACATGGCGTGGTAATACATATTAGATCAAGTTTTAATGATATTGAAGGGACATGGGTTATGAATGATTATAAAAATGACAGGAGAATGGAAAAACCGCTGGTTACCGGGGTAACTTATGATATAGGCGAGGTAAAGATATCCATTTTTGGCCTGGAGGATAAACCCGGTATTGCGGCAGATCTTTTTGGTAAATTTGCAGACAAGAATATAAATTTGGATTTGATTGTCCAGAATGTCAGCGAGAAGAACATTGCTGCTATTTCATTTACTATAAAAGATAAGGATTTATCTCAGGCAAAAAAAGTTTTGGACAAACTGGAAAATATACAGGTAGAAGTAGCTACCGATATTGCCAAAGTATCCATTGTAGGTGCCGGAATGCAAACCCATCCTGGTGTGGCGGCAAAAATGTTTAAAGTCCTGGCGGACAGTAAAATAAATATTGAGATGATAAGCACCTCTCCCATAAGAATTTCATGTGTTATTAAAAAAGACAGGATTAAAGAAGCTGTAAAAGCGCTGCACAGCGGTTTTAGTCTGTCTAAATAATATTTAAAAACAGTATGGCTTTAACAGCTGTTAAATTATATCCGACACCGGAGGACCCAACACCGGAGGATACTTGTATTTATGTTAATATTGTTTTAATATATCCTTCATTAATTTTACATCTTTAATCTGTACCGATTTATTAATATTACAAGAAATATAAATTAAATATGAGCTCAAAACAATACAGCGTAGCCATTGCAGGGGTAACCGGGGCGGTGGGGAGAGTATTTCTATCAGTACTGGAAGAGCGTAAATTTCCGGTAGGAAATCTTGTTCCCCTTGCTTCTTATCGGTCTGCAGGTAAAAAAATAATGTTTAAGGGCCATGAGCTGGAGGTAAAGGAATTGGATAAAAATTCCTTCAGCAATGTGGATATAGCCCTGTTTTCAGCAGGTGCCTTAACTTCCAGGGAATTTGCAAAGTATGCAGTGGAAAGTGGAGCTGTGGTTATAGACAACAGCAGCGCATTCAGGATGGAAGGAGATGTGCCGCTGATTGTTCCCGAAGTGAACAAAGATAAAATATTTGAACATAAAGGCATTATAGCCAATCCTAACTGCTCAACCATAATCCTGGCGGTGGCAATTAAGCCTGTTTACGACATCTCACCTATCAGGAGAATAGTTGTTTCCACTTACCAGTCTGTTTCGGGCGCAGGTGCCAGGGCCATATCCGAACTGGAGGACCAGACGAGAGAGATAATATGCCGTGGTAACAAGAATGTTAAATGTGAAGTTTTTCCGGTGCAGATAGCATTCAATGCTATTCCTCATGTGGATGTATTTCTTGATAACGGCTATACCAGAGAAGAAATGAAGATGGTTCATGAAATCCGGAAAATATTCGGTGATAATAGCATGAGAATTACCGCTACTTCAGTCAGGATCCCGGTCTTTACTTCTCATTCGGAATCGGTAAGTATTGAAACCGAAGAGAAGATAGAGCTGGATGTGATAAGGGACGCACTGTCTGAAGGGGAAGGTTTAATTTTAAAAGATGATTTTAAAAATGCCGTATATCCTACCGTTCTTGATTCATCGGATCAAGATGATGTCTTTGTAGGCAGGTTAAGGGAGGATATATCCATAGAAAACGGCATCAGCATGTGGGTGGTTGGCGATCAACTGAGAAAAGGGGCTGCCCTGAATACTATACAGATTGCTGAAGAGCTAATCAGCCGTGATGGGAAGTAATCACAGCCATTCCTTTATAACACTTATCATACAAAATAAATATCAATGGCAGCAGAGAAAGTAACACCTAAATACACTCCTGCATCTTTTTCCTATATTGATATTAACTCGAAGCACTATAAAGATGCTGCCAGCTTGCGGTATGATGTCTTTTTTAAAGAGTTTAATCTGGATCCTGATGTTATTAATGACAGTCAGGAGAAAAGCAGTATTCATCTGGCTGCAGTTACAGACGGAAAAGTAGCGGGGTATGGAAGATTATCGATTGACGGTAATACTGCACAGATTTCCCAGATGGCTGTACAAGATAAAATGAGGGGAAAGGGAATCGGCAGCCGTATAATGACTTTATTTATTGGCAGATCAAAACAAGAAGGATGCCGGAGTATTTTTTTAAATGCCCGGATCGGTGCAGTATCTTTTTACCAGAGGTTTGGCTTTAAATGTACAGGAAGCCAGTTCCCATCAAAAAAAACAGGACTTGCCCATATCCGCATGGAAAGACAGTTAATGGAACAGTAGAGAATGTATTTGAAATCCAGTTAAATTTGCAGCTGCCAGAGAAAATCCTCCGGGGTGTCTCTTTACTTTTTTTTCTTCAGTGTGCTGATTTTCCCAAGCCTTTCCATCAGTTCCTTTTCAAATCCTCTATTTGTGGGGCTGTAATATTTCTTGGATATAAGTTTATCCGGAAGGTGAGTCTGGTCCACCACCGCATTTTTGTAATCATGTGCATATTTATATCCTTTGCCGTACCCTAAGTCTTTCATAAGTGCGGTAGGAGCATTTCTTATATGGTAAGGAACCGGAAGCGATCCATACCTTTCCACGTCTGATTTTACTTTTTTATAAGTGGTGTACAGGGAATTGCTCTTGGGTGCCAGGGCAAGATAAATTGTCGCTTCAACTACAGCCAGATACCCTTCCGGAGGGCCTATAAATTCAAAACTCTGTTTGGCTGAAATTGTAACCTGAAGGGCATAGGGATCAGCAAGCCCCACATCTTCGGAGGCAAACCTTATCATCCTCCTTATGATATATAAGGGGTCTTCACCGCTTTCAAGCATTCGTACCGTCCAGTATACCGCTGCGTCAGGATCGCTGTCCCTCAGGCTCTTATGAAGGGCAGATATCAGGTTGTAGTGTTCCTCGCCCTGCTTGTCATAAAGCAGTGCTTTTTTCTGGATTATATTTTCGATTAAAGGGGTAGAAATTTTTAATGTTTTTTGGCTGTTTTTTTCTGAATAAGTGTTTGCGGCAAGTTCAAGTATGTTATAGGCAATTCTGGAATCCCCATCGGAGAATCCGGCAATAAGATCAATGGTGCTCTCACTAATTTCTATATTATATTTTCCCAGTCCTCTATCCTTATCGCCAAGGGCCCTTTTTATCAAGGTTTTTATATCCCTGGTTGAGAGCTTGTACAGCACAAAAGTCTTGGTTCTTGACAAAAGCGCAGAATTTATTTCAAAAGATGGGTTTTCGGTGGTGGCTCCCATTAGGATTATAGTGCCGTTTTCCACGAAAGGCAGAAATGCATCCTGCTGGGCCTTGTTGAAGCGGTGGATTTCATCTATGAACAGTATAGTTTTTATATTATGCTCTTTTTTATTGTAACCGGCTACTTTCATAATTTCCTTTATCTGTTTTACGCCTGAAGTTACTGCCGAAAAGGAAATAAACCTGC
>CAZHOY010000205.1:0-3752 GCA_964534695.1 uncultured Actinomycetota bacterium
ATGAAAGGGTTATTGCCTAGAGGTGCAAAGAAGTATAAGATTTAAATGGTATAATTGATTGTTGGATACATTTTGAATAAAAATATATTTGAAAGGAAAGATAATGGCGGGAAATATTAATGAGACAGTAATAGTTCAGATTTCTGATATTCATGTGGGTGAGAAACATTTTGTACCAAGCCTTCTTACAAGGTGTATTGATGAAATAAATGAACTTAATCCCGATATAGTAATTATAACCGGTGATCTGACTGCCAATGGTTTCAGGATGGAATATGATACGGTAAAGAACTATCTTTCTCCTATAAAATGTAAGAATCTACTGGTTCAATTAGGTAACCATGATTCAAGAAATGTAGGGTATCTGCATTTTGAAGATATTTTTGGCAGCAGGTATATTTCATTTAATAGTAAAAAAGTAACCATTGTTGCGGCTGATTCAAGCGAGCCGGATCTTGATAATGGGCAAATCGGCAGGGAGCATTACAGCTGGATTAAAGATGAATTTGGCAGATGTGATAATGATGATTTTAAAATATTTGCCATGCATCATCATTTGATATCGGTTCCTAACACCGGTAGAGAAAGAAATATTGTAAATGATGCCGGTGATGTGTTGGAAACGGTTGTTGATGCGGGAGTGGATATGGTACTGTGCGGGCACAAACACGTACCGTACCTTTGGAGAGTGGAAGATCTTCTGGTGGTTACCGCCGGAACGGTTTCTTGCCTCAGGTTAAGGGGAAAAATTGAACCTAGTTATAATATTATATATGTTAGAGAAAAAGAAATTGATATTTACAGGAGATCTCCTTTCGATAAAATCGAAAAAATTATAGGTGTAAAAAGAAAAGAAAAGAAAAGAAAACTCAGTGATAAATTTATTAAAGAAAAAAAGCAATAAGGATAAAAGTCTGGTTGTATTAATTGACGGCGAACACTATCCCCAGGTAACCTATGATGCAGTGACTATGTTAAAAAGAATCTACCCCGGTAGTTTTAGGGGTATTATTTTCCTGGGCGGTACCGAGAAACTGGTGGCAGATAATATTAAAGATTTTTTTGGTGAAAAGATTTATAGAATTGGAAATATTAATGTAGATTTTCAGGAAGCACTTAAATATTTTAAGCCGGACATTGTTTATGACCTGAGCGATGAGCCGGTTGTAAATTATGTAGTAAGGATGAAAATAGCCTCTTTTTGCCTTGCCCATAAGTGTAGTTATATGGGGCCTGATTTCTTATTTTCTTATGAAAAGAAGGATATCCGATGCAGTAAACCTACATTGTCCATTATTGGTACGGGAAAAAGGATTGGTAAAACTGCAGTTAGTTCTTATATATCTAAAATATATACTGGTGAGGGTATTAATGTATGTATTGTTGCCATGGGCAGAGGCGGGCCCAAAAAGCCCCAAATCGTGAGAGGTGATAAAATAAATATAACTCCCGAATATCTTTTGGAGATTAATAACAGGGGAATGCATGCCAGTTCGGATTATATAGAGGACGCCCTTATGGGAAAAGTAACCACGGTTGGCTGTAGAAGATGTGGGGGAGGTTTTGGTGGAAAGATTTTTATGTCTAACATAAAAGAAGGCATCGCCATTGCTGAAAAATTAAATCCTGACCTAATAATAGTAGAGGGAAGCGGTGCCTCTGTTCCAGATGTAGAAACTGATAAAAATATATGTATAATAGGCGCAGGGCAGAGCTGGGAAAATATAATAGGTTATTTAGGAATCTATAGAATTCTATCCGCTGATTTGATAATCATTACTATGTGTGAAGAGCCCATTGCCGACCGAAAAAAAATATCATTTTTGGAACAGGAAATTAAGCGAATAAATTCAGGAGCAAAGATTATAAAAACAATTTTTAGACCTGAACCTTTGTCTGATATCAGTGGGAAAAAGGTATTCCTGGCTATGACTGCCAGTAAAGTTGTAGGACCAAAAATTACAAGTTATATAGAGAGAGAATATAATTGCGAGATCAGGCAAATGAGTTTCAGTCTTTCCAATAGAAAGGAGCTCAGAAGAGAGCTGAAAAGGTGTGATGATTGTAATACCATAATGACAGAATTAAAGGCAGCCTCAGTAGATGTTTTAACCAATTATGCCTTGAGTCACAATAAAGAAATAGTATATATGAATAATACACTGGTTGTATCAGGCGGAGAAGAGATTTTAAAAAATCAGTTAGAGAAGATTTTTTCAAAGAAAAGAGTTTAATATGAATTTAAAAAACAAGGATGAAATAGGTTCCGGAGTAATAGTGATTTCAGATAAAAAGGGAGGCTTGCCATTTTCTAAAGGAATACTTGCTTCCTCTATTTCGGTAACCGGTCTGGATATACTGACTGCTCACAAAATTGCGCTTCAGATTCAGGATTATTTTTTAGACAATAAAATCTATTCTCTGTCTCTTGACGAGTTAAGGTCACTGGCTTTTAGATTTATAAAAGATAAGGTTAGTCTGGAATACGCAGAGAGATACTTAATCTGGCAGTCGGTGGGTAAACTTGAAAAACCGATTATTATTCTTATCGGAGGGGCAACTGGTGTGGGAAAATCAACCATAGCCACTATATTGTCCAATAGATTAAATATAAACAGATTAGTTTCCACAGATGCCATAAGAGAGGTTATGAGGGCTTCGGTTTCCGAAAAATTAATCAGGCCCCTTAGAGGTTCTTCCTATAATGCTTATGAGAATCTAACTCTACCACCTTCGGGAGTGAAACCGGTTATTCTGGGATTCAGGGAGCAGGTGCTGGCAGTAAATGTAGGTATAGAGGCAATAATAAAAAGAAATATTTTGGAAAAAACGGATGTGGTTATAGAAGGGGCACATGTAGTACCGGGCTATCTCAATAATATCAATGAATATTCGTCAAAGGCTATAGTCCAGCAGATAGTTATATCAGTACTGGACAAAGAAGTGCACAAGGAACACTTCACCAAAAGGACGGTTGAAACTCAGGGTTCAAGACCAATGAAAAAATATATAGAACATCTGGACAAAATTCTGATCATTCAGGATTATATTGAGAAGCTGGCAAAAGAAAAGAATGTCAGAATCATTGAAAACTATAACCTTGACAGTGTAGTGAATGAAATACTGGAGTTAATATTCCAGAGAGTAAAAGGCGAATTCAGTAAAGTGGGAGCGGAATATTCGGAATAAAAGGACTTAATCAGAAATGAAAAAATCTTTGGAGACTTTCTTATCATTATTCAGATAAACTGTTACGGCGTAGTTTCCGCTGGAATACATATTATCTTTCCTGGCTAATGAAACAATGATTTTACCCGAACCTTTCTTCTCCGGGTGGATAATGTTTTCTTGAATTATTCTGCTGGAGTTATTTTCAATTTTTTCCCACTGCACCTGTACTTCATCTTCGGTGGTAAGGTGTTTAACTTCCAGGATTAGATAGATATTCTTATGAGGGCTGTTAAAATGAAAATCATTATCCTGCTCCAGCTCCAGTTTTTCAATATCAAAATTTTTATCAGAATTTAAGTAGATATTTTTAATATCCGGTTTTGCTTTAATTGTAGTTATTGAGATTATTACCAGTATTACAGTAATAACAATTATAATGATTATATTTCTTTTATTCATCTAAAATATTACAATATAAGATTTGGTAGTCTCTGGTTATTATAAAAGTTATTTTTAGCCTTGGCTATGAGTTATTCAAAATATTTGACTAAAATCCTCAATTGATATATATTTTCTAAATG
>CAZHOY010000206.1:0-3731 GCA_964534695.1 uncultured Actinomycetota bacterium
GATTGGGTAATTCTTACTTTTTCAATAGCGGTGGCTTCCTATTTTTTACCATTTATATATATAGCTGGAGGCACTATATGGGAGAGGTTTAGGATTGCCCTTTTAGCCGGTCTGTTATTGGGTTTATTTAATTTACTGGTTAAACCTATTATCAAGTTGTTGTCTATGCCCATTAACATATTAACTCTGGGGCTGTTTAACATTATTATAAATGCCGGTATGTTATGGATTGTAGATTTGATTATAAAAGGATTGGAGGTTGAAGGTTTCTGGGGATATATATGGAGCTCCCTGGTAATCAGCATTATTAGTATAGTAATTTCAAAGGTTGTTTTCTTTAGGGAAAAAAAAGATAAAAAGGATTAAAATAGGTTATATATAAAAAATGTTTTTTATTATTTATGCTAAAAGGAAAATATGGTTATAAGCAGGGAAAGGGTAAAAGATAAAATCAAAATAGTTATAATAACCGGATTATCGGGAGCAGGTAAAACGGAAGCTCTTAAATATTTTGAGGATGCAGGATATTATTGCATAGATAATCTGCCTGTCTCTCTACTGTTGAATCTGATTGATTATTTTTCTATAGAGGATAGGAATATAAGTAAAATAGCATTTGCCATTGACCTGAGAAGCGGGTTCTTATTTGATGAAATATACAAAACACTGGATAAGCTTAATGACAGAAAAATAGAATATAGAATTCTATTTCTGGAAGCTTCTAAGAGTGTCATAGTAAAAAGGTACTCACTAACCAGGAGAAAGCATCCTCTAGTGGAAAATGGTAATATCGTAAGCGGGATTGAAAAAGAAATCGAAAAGATGGGAAGGTTGAGGGAAATAGCCGATGTCATAATAGATACTTCGATATTAAATTCAAAAGAGCTCAGGATAGCTATAACCGAAAATATGATGAGCAGTGCTGAGAAAAGTAAGCTACTGCAGATGACCATTAATTCATTCGGTTATAAATACGGAATGCCCGAAAATATGGATATTATAATGGATGTAAGATTCCTGCCCAATCCCTTTTATAATAAGGAATTAAAAGATCTGGACGGAAGGGATAATAAGGTGATTGATTTTGTTTTATGCCGTGAGGAGACCAAAAAATTTCTTCGAATGTTTGAAAAGATGCTGGATTTCTTAATTCCAAATTATATTGCAGAGGGAAAAAGTTATCTGGGAATAGGCATAGGCTGTACGGGCGGAAAGCATCGTTCCATAGTAATATCGGATAAGATATATGAATATTTGAAGCTAAAAGGCTATTCTACCAGGATAATTCATAAGGATATCGATAGGAAAAGTTAAATTTATTACGAGTGACATTGATAAGTATATAGACGGTTCCGGATTCTTTTGCAAATATATACTTTATTGATTTATTTAAATTTGATAAAATTACACGATTTATATTTTATAAAGTGTATTTAATTATCGATTTTCTATTATTATAGAGGAGGAATCAGATGGCAATTAAAGTAGGAATAAATGGATTCGGCAGGATAGGAAGGCAGTTTCTAAGGGCAAAATTAAAATATGATAAAGATGAAAGTGTTGATATCGTATCTATTAATGATCTTTACGATTCCAAAATTCTTGCCCATCTTTTAAAGTATGACTCCGTTTATGGAATACTTGATGCTGACATCAAGGCAGGAGAAGGATATTTAGAAGTTAATGGCAGTAAGATAAAAGTTACCGCTGAAAGAGACCCGGAGTCGCTTCCCTGGAAAGATCTGGGAATAGATGTTGTCCTGGAATCTACAGGAATATTCAGAGACAGAGAAGGTGCCGGCAAGCACCTGGCAGCAGGAGCCCGGAAAGTAATAGTATCTGCACCCTGTAAGGGTAATGGGGCTGATATTACCATAGTATTAGGCGTAAATCATGACAAATACAATAAGGAAGAACATAATATAATTTCAAATGCTTCTTGTACCACCAATGCACTTGCACCGTTATGCAAGGTTCTCCATGATAATTTTGTCATAAAAAACGGTATTATGACTACCATACATGCTTATACTAACGATCAGAAGATACTGGATCTCCCTCACAAGGATTTAAGAAGGGCCAGGGCAGCAGCTTTATCGGCTATACCGACATCAACCGGAGCAGCAAGCGCCATAGGTCTGGTAATACCTGAGTTAAAAGGTAAGCTTGACGGCATGGCTGTAAGAATTCCCCTACCGGTAGGTTCGCTGGTTGATCTAACAGTAGAAGTGGAGAAGGATTGTTCGATAGATGATGTAAATGCTGCATTTAGAAAAGCTTCAGAAGAGCCGGGATTCAAAGGGATCCTTAAATATTGTGAAGATCCAATTGTATCTATAGATGTAGTAGGAGATTCCTATTCTTCTATTTTTGATGCTCTAAGCACTATTAAACAGGGAAATTTATTAAAGGTTTTATCGTGGTATGATAATGAGTGGGGATATTCAAGCAGATTATATGATCTGGCTAATTATATTATGAAATAAATAATAAGACAGATCTGAATAATAAATAACCGGGGTTTAGGCCTCGGTTATTTGTGAGATAAGGTTATGGTGATTTAAATGTTTAATAAAAAAACAATAGAAGATATCGATGTTAGTAAAAAGAAAGTACTGGTGAGAGTAGATTTTAATGTTCCCCTGGATAATGAATTGAATGTTACTGATGATACCAGGATCAAATTATCATTACCTACTATCAATTATTTAATTAAAAATAATGCCAAAATTATTTTAATGTCTCATATGGGAAGGCCAAAAGGAAAGGTCGAACCCAAATTTAGCCTGGACCCCGTAGCAAAAAGACTGGAGCAATTAACAGGTAAAAAAGTCAAGAAATTTGACAGGATATTTTCACCTGAGATTAAAGAATATATAGATAATGAAATGGATTACGGCGAAATCGCACTGCTTGAAAATTTAAGATTCGATCCGGGAGAGAAAGATAACAGTGATGAGCTGGCAAGATCACTTGCTTCTCTGGCGGATATTTATGTTGACGATGCTTTCGGTGCTGCACACAGATCACATGCATCAGTTGTAGGAATTACAAAATACCTTCCGTCGGTCGCAGGATTTTTAATGAAAAAAGAGATTGAAGTTTTGACATCTATACTGGAATCACCGGAAAGACCTTTTCTGGCCATACTTGGCGGGAGTAAGGTTTCGGATAAAATAAAGGTTATAGAAAATTTGCTTGGTAAAGTGGATAGTTTAATATTAGGCGGCGGGATGACATACACTTTCTTGAAGGCACAGGGTTATGAAATAGGAAAATCAATTTGTGAGGATAATCAAATAAATTTTGCAAAGGATATGCTGGCCCTTGCTAAAAAAAATAATGTTAAATTAATACTTCCTGTCGATATTGTGGTAGCTAAAGAATTTGACAGTGAAGCAGATAACAAAACAGTATCCATACAATCAATACCGGTAGACTGGATGGGCCTTGATATCGGACAGAAGAGTGCGGAATTATTCGGAAATGAAATCTCAATCGCAAAGACTATTTTCTGGAACGGGCCCG
The DNA here is from genome assembly GCA_964534695.1 of uncultured Actinomycetota bacterium. Classification (GTDB taxonomy): domain Bacteria; phylum Actinomycetota; class Humimicrobiia; order Humimicrobiales; family Humimicrobiaceae; genus CAZBSE01. The sequence continues at coordinate 3,529 of CAZHOY010000206.1, forward strand.
TAGGCGTTTTTGAGTGGAATAATTTTTCTAAGGGTACCAGGAGCGTTGCTTGCGCCGTTGCCGGAAGTCAGGCGGTGACAATAGCAGGCGGCGGAGATACTCTGGCCGCATTAAAGAAATATAATTTATCTTCGAAATTCACGCATATTTCAAGCGGCGGCGGCGCGGCTATGGAATTCCTTGAAGGCAAGGAATTGCCGGGC
>CAZHOY010000207.1:0-3696 GCA_964534695.1 uncultured Actinomycetota bacterium
TTTCCAAAAAGTTCTGCAATCATACGGTAGGTATGCACCTTTAGAGCTTTTTCTTCAAGGATTTCTCTATTGTCTTTCTCGCTGTAACTTCCCTTTATAGCTATAAGGTATTTTTCTCTTTTTTTTAACAAATCCTTAAGTTCACTGGCATCCATGGCTTTTACCGCATTATATCCCTTGGCCATAGCATCTCCATGACCCCGGTGAGAGCTAGTTATATAATCGCTTTTGCTTATGGCCGATATTGCTCCTGCTGCAGCAGCTTCCTGGCCAATGGATAGGTGGGTAGGACCTATATAAGAGAATTTAGGGAGTGGTTTGTAAAGACCAAACTTTATCTGGGCCAGCATGTCTTCCAAGGCTCTTATCATGTACATCTGTTCCAGTAGCTCTAGGGCTAACTTTCTATTCAGATTTCCTTCTTTTATCTCATCTTCAAGTGATTTCTGATAAGAACACACAGGTATGGTTTTAAACTTTAAGCAGTCAGACTTACACTGGAAAATTACCTTGATTTCTTTTACCATATTAGTAAATCCTCTCCTTTTAAAAATACACATTTCTGGACTAACACTATTAGCTAATGTGGTTTTACTATCTCACCATAACAATATAATTTACAAATTATTTATTTCTTAAAATTTTATATTATCATTAAGTGCGATACATTCTGCTTTTAGAAGAACCCCAGATAAAAACTACTCTTAACCTTTTTAAAAAACTATTTTTACAGATTAATAAAAAATAATTATACAATCATTCAATATATAGCTGACTTGATAATAGGTTGAAAGTCTTTTTCAGAGTATTTTTAAAAACATTTCTATATATTTCATTATATCCCTTGTATATCTCCGTAATCTCTTTATTTGGAATATACTCAGTTATGCTTTTTTCAATATTTATATTTAATGAAGTTTTTTTTATATCCTTTATTGCGCCTACTCCATAACCTGCAATTATACCACTACCTCTTAAAGCAAATTGATATCCTTCAATTCTCCCATAGATAATTCCCATCACATCTGATTTAATCTGATTCCAGACTCCGCTATTAGCACCACTGCCCATTACTAATATTTTTTTTATATTAAATTCAGGAAATAATTCTCTCATACGGGAAAAGCTTATATTAAAATCATAAGCTACTGACTCCAGAATTGCTCTATATAGATGCTCTTTTTTATGCCCCCAATTTAAGCCAATCCACGCACCTTTCAGATTCCTATCATAAGAACATTGCCTTCCACCAAAATATGGAGTAAAAACTAACCCTCCCGCTCCAGGAGGAATATCTTTTATTTTTTCCTCAATGATATCATACTCGCTTTTACTTTTTTCAGATAAAACATGATCATTCCTTGATAAAAATTCATCCTTAAACCATCTCAAACATATTCCTCCACCATTTATGTAAGTAAATGCATAAAATATGTCTGGCAAGACGGAAGGCATATACATAATAGCACCATTTTCTGTATCAGGCACAAACTTATTCACCGCCATAAACAGTAAAACTGAACTTCCTGAAACATCTAATACCATGCCAGGTTCCATCATTCCTGCACCCAACAACCCAGCAGGCTGGTCTCCTGCCCCTGCAACTATTGGTGTACCTTGAAGAAGCCCACATTTTTGTGCTGCCTTCTTGTCTAATTTTCCGATGACCTTCCACGGAGATACTATTCTGGGTAATTTTTCAATATCTATTTCAAGTAATTTACATAATTCCTCCGACCAATCTAAATTTAAAAAATCTTCCATGCCAAAAAAAGAAAGTAGGGTATAATCCATATATGCTTCACTGCCTTTTATTCCTGCTAATTTACCTCCAACATAACCATTGAGAGTCGCAAATTTTAAAATTTTTTTATATATATCTGGGTTTTCTCTCTTCCACCACATAATTTTCGGGGTATTCCTTGGGGAACCACAAGTTATTTTTCTAAGAAGTTTTTTATATTTCTTGTGAATATAGTCATTATACTCTTCAGACCTTATATCCAAACCCATATCTAACCCTGTCACAGAATTGAAATCAGAATCAACTCCAATAATTCCTCCCATTTGCCCGTCTACGGCAATAGAATATATTTCTTCTGGGGAGATTTTTGATTTCTCTAAAACATCTTTAATTATTTCAAGTGTTCGTTCATAGAAATCCTCCGGATTTTGTTCCATTCTACCTGGTGCTGTTGATACAAGGCATGTTTCCAAGTATGCACTTTTGATTATATCTCCATTTATATCAATAATTCCAACCTTGATACCACTTGTACCTAGGTCTACTCCTATAAAATACATTTAATTACCTTTTTGATATTTTTTAATATAGTCTCAGGAAATAAAAATTAATAGATTTACTTTATTTCTGTTTATATTTATTTTCTATGCTATTGACTTGATATGCCTATGTGTAATCCAATTATATATTCAAATAAAATAGCTATGGCTTAACTACTACTTTAAGATATCTTCCCTCTGCAATCTCTGACATTGCATTTGATATGTCATCAAGTCCAATTACTTTGCTTATAAACTTCTTCCCATCTATTCTCTTTCCACCCATAAAATCAATACACATCCTTATGTGCTCTGTAGTAGCTCCAGAAGAACCATGAATAAAAATTTCCTTGTAGTGAACCAGATTACTATCTATTTGAGCCATATTGTCATCTTTAGGAAGTCCGCCAAAGAAACAAATATGTGCCCTATTTGCCGCAAGTTCAATTGCTCCTTCCTGTGCTTTTATTGAAGGTGCTGCAATCATTATTACATTCGGGCCAATTCCATCTGTTACATTAGATAAATACTCTTTTAAATTTTCCTTTGTTGGATTTATATAATAATCTGCTATTCCTGTCTCTTTTGCTAAATTAATCCTGTTATCTACAAGTTCTGAGATTATGATCTTTGTCGCACCCAGAACTCTTGCAAGACCTGCATGCATCAATCCTACCGGTCCTGCACCTATAATAAGTACAGTATCTCCGGCACTTACCTGCGCTTGTAATTCGCCATTCAGTGCACAACCCATAGGTTCTGCAATTGCTGCTTCTTCAAAAGTTAAAGACTCCGGAATAGAAATAATATTTCCTCTGCTGATTGCTTTAGCAGGAACTGCCATATATTCTGCGAATCCTCCAGGATAATAATATCCAAAAGCTTCTGTAGTCTTCTTAAAAGTAGAACATAAATTTGTAATACCTTTTCTACAATAATAGCAATACCCACAAGATACAATAGGATCAATTGTTACTCTGTCTCCTATCTTAAAATCTTTTACATTTGCACCTTTCTCCTCTATAATTCCTGAAATTTCATGACCTAATATTTGAGGTGGTTTAACACCATGATGGCCACTTTGAAAAATTCTTAAGTCTGTTCCACAAATTGCACAAACTTTTACTTTTATTAAAATATCACTACTACCTATTTCTGGTATGGGTCTATCTTCTACTTTAATAACGCCAGGACGATAAAATATTGCTGCTCTCATTTTACCCACTCTTTCATTTTTTCTCTAATATCATAATAACCTTCAATTATCTTTTTCCCGAAATCACTTGTATTATCTATTCCTGATACTTTTTCTATGACTTTTTCTATACCTTCATCAGCAATTATCTCTTGAAGTCTTTGAGCAGTTTCATCTTTTGGGTAGTTATAATTAAAAGCCGCACCACATATATATGC
>CAZHOY010000208.1:0-3695 GCA_964534695.1 uncultured Actinomycetota bacterium
GCTTTCAAATGATCACGAACTTGCCCTTATTACCAATATAAGTGGAATAAGTAGAAGACGTCTGGCTGATTTTCCAGAGATTTACAAGTTTTTTAAACTAATAATTTTTGCCGGTGAATCTGATATACCTGCAAAGCCAAATAAAAAACCTTTTATATTATGCTTGAAAAGTTTAGGAATAAATCCCGGCGAAGCAGTCTATGTAGGTGATGACTATGATATTGATATCTGTGGCGCAAGCAGAGCTGGTATAAAGCCAATCTGGATAAAGCATGAATTAGCGGCCCTGAACTGGCCTGATGTGAAAACCGATGTACCAATTATATATAATCTGTATGAATTGTTTGATTTAGAGGAATTGATATAAAAAGATAGTGTTTGAAGATAAGAATTTGGAGGAAGATGAAAAATAAAGCAAAAGCAGCAGTATTTATAGGAGCTGGTAAACCTTTCGAAATCCGTGAATTTCCAATTCCGGATCCAGGGCCAAAAGCGATATTAGCCAAAGTGAAGATGGTAACTATCTGTGGATCAGATCTGCATACCTGGAAGGGGAAACGAAAAATCTCCGGACCTACTATTTTAGGGCACGAGATTTTAGGTGAGATTAAAGAGCTTGGAGAAGGTGTCAAGAAAGATATACTGGGACATCCCTTGAGTTTGGGGGACCGTATAACCTGGACAGTAATGGCCAGTTGCGGAAGGTGCTATTATTGTTGCATAAAACAAATTTCTCAAAAATGTATCCACCTTTATAAATATGGTCATGAATCTTGCATGGATCCCCCACACCTAAATGGGGGACTTGCAGAGTATATCTATATTCAAAGCGGTACAGGTGTTTTTAAGGTACCAGATGAATTATCTGATAAAGAAGTCACTCCTATAAACTGTGCCCTGGCAACCATGGTAAATGGATTAGATACAATTGGAATCAATCCAAATGATAATGTAGTTATACAGGGGGCAGGGATGCTGGGGATTTATACCATAGCCCTGCTGAAAGAATTTGGTGCAGGAAAAGTCATCTGTCTTGATATAAATGATTACCGTCTAAAAATAGCTGAAAAATTTGGTGCTGATTATGTGATTAATAGTAGAAACTTCTCCGATAATAAAGTCATTAGCGAAATCAGAGGTATGACTAATGGATATGGTGCGGATCTAGTTATTGAGGTCTCAGGAAACCCATCAGTTATTCCACAAGGAGTTGAAATGCTTTGCATCGGGGGAAGGTATCTTATTGTTGGAACAGTTTTTCCTGAAGCCAACTTTTCTCTTGACGGGTATTTGATAACTACTAAAATGGCAACCATAAAAGGCATTCATAATTATAATACCCGCCATCTTGGAGAAGCATTAACCTTTTTGACCAGAACTCATAATAAATATCCTTATGGAAGTTTAGTTGAATATAATTTTAGTTTGGAAGAAATTGACAAAGCTTTTAAGGTTGCTTCTGAACAGAGAGTGTTAAGGGTAGCTGTAATTCCCTGATAAAAATTTATAAATGCTTTTTCTTTACAAAATATTTAATTGATCAGTTCATTAAAATATATTGATAAAGGTAAATAAAATTAAGGAGTAAAAAAAGTGAAGGAATTACAAAATTTCGAAAAAAAGAATAATGATATTAAGAATGCTTTTGGAGAATTACTAAAAAGAAATAAGATTAAAAATAAACTTAAACTATCCTGGAGCAACTGGGGTTTTGGGTTAGAACCTATTGAAAATTCTTTAAGAAGGTTAAAGAAATATAATATTGATTATATTGAGCTGCATGGGAACAGGTACGGTCCTGATTTGGGATATAAAACAAAAATATTAAGAAGACTTCTTTCTAGTTATGATATTAAGGTATCTGGTATATGTGGGATGGTTTGGAAGGAATCTGAGCTAGCTTCACCAAACCCCTTTATCAGACAGAGGTGTATAGATTATTTTAAGAGAAATATAGAACTATGCAAGGAAGTAGGAGGAGAGTATATATTATTTACCCCTGGTGCTGTAGGGAGGCCTCAAAAGTATGATGATTTTGAGTTTGACAGGGCAGTTGAAACTTTAAAAATACTGGGAGACCTGTTTTTAGATGCTGAGGTAAAAGCAGCAATTGAGCCGGTAAGAATAGATGAAGTAAGCTTTTGTCATACATTTGAAGATGCTGTACGGTTAATAAAATCTGTGGATCATAAAGGTGTGGTTCATATTGCAGGTGATGTCTATCATATGCTTCACCATGAAACACATATCGGGCAAACTATATTGGATTTTGGTGATTATCTAGTAAATATTCATATGGCGGATACTAATAGGAAAGCATTAGGTTCTGGAATGCTGGACCTGGATATAATAATTATGGCCTTATATCTTATAGGTTATAATAATAAAAAAGCTTTTCTATCTGCTGAGCCACTAGGCCCAAGCGCAAATCCATATTATCAGATGTATGGCAGAACAGATCCTCAAATCCTGGATAGACTTGTATCTGATACAGCTGCATATTTTTATCAAAGAGAAAATATAGTCCTGAGGGAAAGTAAAAATGGTTGAAATACTGACAGTAGGTGAGGTACTGGTTGAAATAATGAGAGAAAAAGTGGGTATAAGCCTGGATGAAACTGCTACATTCAAGGGACCATTTGTGAGCGGGGCCCCTGCAATATTTATAGATACTGTTGCGAACCTGGGGCATAAAGCAGCCATTATTAGTGGTGTTGGAGATGATGAGTTCGGTGATTTATGTATTAATAGATTAAAAGAAGATGGAGTAGAGATAACTGGCATAAAAAGAAGCAAGCTAGCTACAGGAGTAGCTTTTGTTGCTTATTTTGATGACGGGAACAGAAAATTTATATTTCATATCAGGGATTCGGCTGCATCTGACCTGGGTGACCTACCAGATGAAAGAATAAAAGAAGTAAAGATTTTTCATATTATGGGATGCTCTCTTATGATAAAAAAGGAAATAGCAGAAAAAATAATAAAATATGCGAATATGGTAAAAGAATCTGGAGGAAAAGTGTCTTTTGACCCAAATATAAGAGTTGAACTTATGAATATGGATTATATAAAAATTGTAATCGAAGATATTATTAATCTGTCAGACATAATACTTCCTGGATTAAAGGAATTGTACTTGCTCACGAATACTAATGATAAAAATAGCTCCATAAACAAAATATTGGACAAGGTTGAGATATTGGTACTAAAACGTGGTAAAAAAGGATGTGAGATTTATTCTAGAGATTTAGATACAGTTTTAAATGTCCCGTCTTTTGAAATAGAACAGATAGATCCTACAGGAGCGGGTGATTCTTTTGATGCGGGATTTTTAAGCGCTTATCTTGAAGGGAAAAGCCTATTTGATTGTGGGGTACTGGCTAATGCTTGTGGCGCTATGAATACAATGAAGCTAGGTCCCATGGAAGGAGTGGCTAAACGAGAGATAGTCGAGAAATTTATAAAATCTAATAAATAATGAGTAAATTATGGAAATAGAAGAAAAAATTGATAATAGTAATCTGAGATCGGAGGCAGAATCTAAAAACATACCATTAGTAGAATTATTGATGGAGAGAGTAGAAAACCTGTCTAAAGAAGAGAATGCCAACTCTACATTATTCGCGGTCTGCCCTAATTCCGAAATGGTGATCAAGGCAGCTATTCGCTCGGCTAAAAGAGCAGATGCTCCTGTA
>CAZHOY010000209.1:0-3652 GCA_964534695.1 uncultured Actinomycetota bacterium
TATGGCTGATGAGCAGATCATATTTCATTATTACGGATTCAGGAGGAGTTCAGGAAGAAGCGCCAACCTTGAAAAAACCTGTGCTGGTAATAAGAAAAAAGACAGAGAGAATGGAGTCTTTGGATATGGGCATTTCGAGGCTGGTGGGCACTGAAACCAGGAATATAATAGATAATGTATCTGAACTTTTAGATAATGAGAGCAGTTATAGAAAAATGATTTCTAACAAAAATCCTTATGGTGACGGGAATGCTGCCCAGAAAATATTAGATTTTATTTTCAAAAAATTAGGTTAAGGTGATATTGTGAAGCAAGTTTTTATTAAAAAGGGAGAAGCTATACTGGGGAAAGTGCCAACACCAACAATAGCAGATAATGAGATTTTGGTAAGAGTTTATTATTCCTGCATATCTGCAGGTACCGAAATTGCAGGAATTAAAAGTTCGGGAAAATCATTGTACAGGAAAGCTATAGAAAAGCCGCAATATATTGCCAAAGTATTGGAAAATATAAAAAGTCGTGGTCTTATTAATACATTTTCCAGAGTAAAAAGAAAAATTGAGAGCAAGAATCCGGTAGGATATTCTGCTGCGGGAGTGGTTGTAAATAAGGGAATAAATATAAGAAATTTAAAAATAGGTGATAAAGTAGCATGCGCAGGCACGGGAATAGCGAATCATGCAGAATTTATTGCTGTACCTGAAAATCTTGTAGTAAAAGTTCCACATAATTTATCTATAAAATCTGCCTCTACGGTGACCCTGGGAAGTATTGCACTTCAGGGTGTCAGAAGATGCGGTCCTGCCCTTGGAGAAAATATTGTAGTGATTGGATTAGGTATTTTGGGGCAATTGACCTTACAAATGCTAAAAGCATGCGGTTGTTCCGTAATCGGAATAGATCTAGAAGAGAGTCGAATTGATAAGGCTGTTAAACTTGGTTTAGATGTTGGCCTTAATCCGAATGGGATAAATATTAAAGAAGAGGTAATAAGAAATACCAACGGTTTTGGAGCAGATGCAGTAATAATAACCGCAGCTTCCAGGAGCAGTGAAGTGATTAACCAGGCTATAGAAATGTGTCGTAAGAAGGGAAAAGTAATTATTGTAGGGGATGTAAATCTGAATCTTAAAAGGGAAGAATTTTACAAAAAGGAACTGGATCTTCTTATATCTACCTCATATGGTCCCGGAAGGTACGATGAAAATTATGAACAAAGGGGAGTTGACTACCCTTACGCATATATAAGATGGACCGAGAACAGGAATATGCAGGAGTATCTTAAGTTATTATCAGAAAATAAAATAAAAATAAACTCCTTAATTGAGCGGGTATACAAGATAGGGGAAGTTTCAAAGGCTTATGAAGAGTTAAAATCTGGTGATAAGAAGCCTTTAATAGTTCTCCTAGAATATAATAAGGAATCAAAGCCGGAAGTAAGGGTGGTTATAAGTAAATTAAAAGTTAAGCGTAATGTAATAAATGTTGGTGTGATTGGAGCCGGTAATTTTACCAAGGGTATGCATCTTCCCAATTTACAAAAATTAAATAAGATTTATAGAATTTTAGCAATTTGTGATAAAAATGGCAGCAATGCTGAAGATACTGCAGGGCAGTATAGTGCTGGTTATGCCACAACTGATTATAAAGAGCTGCTGAAAGATAAAAATATAGATATGGTATTGATTACAACCAGGCATAATCTACATGCTAAGATTGCTATTGACGCTGCCAGGTCAGGCAAGGCTATTTTTGTTGAGAAACCAATGGCTTTAAGTAAAAGAGAACTTAATGAACTTGTAAATGTTTTGGGAAAGAAAAAGACCCCCTTTACTGTCGGTTTTAATAGAAGATTTTCAACGTTTGCGGTTAGAATAAAAGATATTGTTAGAAAAAGGGTCAATCCTATGATAATCAGTTACAGGATGAATGCAGGATACATACCCAGAGAACACTGGGTTCATTCCGTAGAAGGAGGAGGTCGTAACATAGGAGAAGCCTGCCACATATATGACCTGTTTAATTATTTAACGGAAAGTAAATTTATATCTGTTGAAGCAGCTGGTATCAAACCAGCTACGGAGCAATTTGTTTCCAATGATAACTTTACTGCGACTATAAAATATGAAGATGGTTCTGTATGCAGCCTGATATATACTGCTCTCGGAACTAAAAGTGTGCCGAAAGAGAGAATGGAAATTTATGTGGATAATAAGGTTATTTATCTGGATGACTATAAGGATTTAAAAATCTTTGGTTCCAAAGAGAAGGGGCTTGAAGCCAAAGCTAAAGATAAAGGCCATTATGAAGAATTATTAAAATTTGGTGAAAGTATTGTGGATAATAAAGTTTTAATACCTTTGTGGCAATTAGATCAGGCAACCAGAATTAGTTTCGAGGTTGAAAAGCAAATCAATTTATAAAAATTTAAGTTATATCGTTATTAGAAAAGGAAAAGAATGGCTAGAGAGATAAAAAAAGCAGTGATATTGGCAGCCGGCCTAGGAGTAAGGCTAAAACCTTTTACTGATGAGGTTCCGAAATGTTTAACCGAAGTTAATGGAACATCTATTCTAGAAAATGCTCTCGAAGTTCTGGAGAAAAACGGTATAAACGAGACAGTAATAGTAGTAGGTTATTTGGGAGACGTGATTGTTAGAGAGATTGGAAGAAGATATAGAAATATGAAAGTATCATATATATGGAATAAAATATTTGATAAAACTAATTCTATGTACTCTGCCTGGTTGGCAAGAGATTATTTAAAACAGGGAGCAATATTGATTGAAGGAGATACTATATTTGAAGAATCTCTTATAGAAGGGATACTTAAGACAAAGGTGGATAGGGCATGCTGGGCAGTTAATAGATTCACAAAAGATTTTGATGGAAGCATGTCTATTACTGATAAATCTGGAAGAATAATAGAATTAAAGATAGTTAGAGGAAGTCTAGGAGAGTATAAAGAAAATTATTATAAATCTACAGGTGTACTTAAAATAACTTCTGATTATGGAAAGTTATTTTCAAAATGGCTTGGTGAAGATGTTAAAAAGGGTAATGTTGATATTTATTATGATTTGGTTATAGCAAAATACCTAAATGATTTTCCTATATATGCTTTTGATGTTACTAATGAATCTAAATGGGCTGAAATAGATAATTTTGATGATCTTCAGAGATCAGAGTTCATATTCAGACCCACAAAATATGTAATAATATTGATGGATGGTGCAGCTGATCTGCCAATACCAGAGCTTGGAAATAAAACTCCTCTTGAGGCAGCTGAAATTCCAAATGTAGATTTCATTGCAGAAAATGGTAAATCTGGACTGATGAAGACAATGTATTTAGGATTACCTGTTTGTAGCATCGTGGCAAATTTAGGAATTTTAGGCTATAACCCCTTAAGGTATTATCCTAATGGTAGAGCATCTTTTGAAGCTCTGGCCCAAAGTATCTATCTTGATGATAATGATGTTGCATTCAGGTGTAATCTTTTATCTCTCGAAAATGATAAAATTAAAGACTTTACAGCTAGAAATATTTCTGATGGCGATGCTAGTAGGATAATAAGAAATTTAAAATTATCAGATAATCAAATGGAAATATATCCCGGACAAAGTTATAGAAATCTTTTTATCCTTAGAGA
>CAZHOY010000210.1:0-3647 GCA_964534695.1 uncultured Actinomycetota bacterium
TTTTATTTATAAATTAAATCAAATAACTCATTAGCTTTATCAATATCTAATTCTTTAAGAATTTTATATTCATCTAAAGCTGAATTCTTATCTCCAATTATATGATAAGTAAGCCCTAAAGCACCGTGGACATCAGTATCATCAGGGTTAATGCGGATCGCCTGCTTGAAAAATTCTATTGCGTCATTATAGAAACCGAGCTTGGCATAAGCAATGCCTAAATTGCAGTAGGCATTTACATAATCAGGATCAATGTGGATTGCCTGTTTATATGCTTCTATGGCTTTAATATAATTACCTAGTTCTCCATTACAAAATCCAATTGCAAAATATGCATACTCTTTTAATGGTGATATATCTGTTCTAATTGCTATCTCTAAATAAAGCAATGCTTTCTTATACTCTTCCTTATCAATAAAATATAACGCTTTTTTATAAGCTTCGTCATAATCTGAATCTTTTTTGTCTTTTTCTTCCTGTTCAAATAATTCTTCTGTGATAAGTGTTTTCTTTTATCCTGCTAAGTCAAGGTTTGCTATTCTTTCACTGGAAATGGCAAAATTTAAGTTCTGCCCTTCTACCATTTGAAAAGTTGCCACTCCGATAACCTCTCCCCTTCATATTAATTACCGGACTACCGCTTGAGCCAGGTGATACAGGTGCGGTAATTTGAATAACCTTACCATAATCAGGAACTTCTCTTATAGCAGAGACTATTCCATCACTGACAGTATTTTCCAATCACAATGGACTACCATATACTATTATTCTTTCTCCTACTTCTGGAACAGTTGCACTTAAAGGTAAAGGTAGTACGTATTGAGAGGGAATATTTACTGAAAGACGGATAATATCACTTTGCTCATCAACTGCTACAATATGGGTGATGGAATAAGTTTTACCGTCTAAGGTCTTTACCTCGGCGGAGCCTGCTCCCTGAAGCACGTGATAATTAGTGATAATATCACCATTCTGACTTATAAAAAAACCACTGCCCAGACGTAAAATATCATCTTCTTTTTTCTTTTTTAAATATATATCAAATCTTCCCCTATAAGTAAAAACAATAACAATGGAAGGCTCGATTCTTTTTATAATAGAAGGCAAGCTTTCAATTGGCTTCTCTTTTAGTTTAGGTAAGGGGGGCAAGAAGGTGGAACCTGTAGGTGTTTGAATTGTCTTCCCCTCTTTTATATCTTTTAGAAGTTCCAGGGAAAAACCATTTTTATAGACTTCTTTGGCATAATATTCCTGTTCTTTTTCTGGTAACTTCTGTAATAAATCGATAAATTCTATTTCGTATGAGTCAAGATCTTCAAGAGAGGAAAGATAGAAGCTAAATATTGCGGGAAACTTATCTTTAATATATTCTTTTACATTGAGTGTTTGCGAAATAGAAGCTGAACAAAATAAACCCAAAATTATGGCAATAATTAATAAGAAAGCTATTACTTTTTTACCCATAATAAAAAACTACCTTTTTATTTATAAGTGAAACCTTCATATATTATTGCTACTTCTCCAGCTTTTAAGTTTTTTATCAAATGTCCAGTTTTTAATGCCTTCAAAGAATGTATTAAATATTGGGTTTTTTGCAATTGGATTCTTTACAATAACAAATTTTTCTTCTGGCTTATCTGGACAATTTAATACATCCACATTAGAATATAATACTGCTGATATTCCCTCATATTCCTTGCTAAGAAAGTAATTCATTTCAACTGGAGTATTTTTGGTTTTCTTGATCTGCGGTCTATACTCAAAAAAGTTACCAGAAGGAGATAATATTAAAGGTCCTGCACCTGCCAGAAGCTTTAAGGGTGCAGGAGGATAATCCATTAGTGAACCATATTGACTTAAATCACAGGCAGATATAGCTATAATATAAAAGTCGTTTTCATAAATAATATTATTATTTATGTAACAAATATATTTTTTATATTTTTCTACAAATGCTCCACTCAGCCGTAACATAAATTCTCTTTCAGGACGGTTATGCACACCAAATTTTATGTCAGGTAGTTTATCCTCTGTTATCCCCTTTTTGGGAGCTATAGCTTCAATATATATTTTAGGTAAATTCTCAATAGGATTATCTATTAAAATATCTGGTCCTTCTTCTGTTTTCTTCTTTTGGATTTCCATTCCAATATTTAGTAACCCAACTGAGAGAGCCATCTCCCACCAACATTGTTTAAAATTATCTTTCTCTTGTGTTTTAGATAAGAAATACTGCTCAGATTTTTGGGCATACTTCCTATACTTTTCCCAGAAACATTCAATTTGCTTCTTAGTTTCAGATCTCTCTGGGCAATCACGGATTTGGGAGTATAAGGGATCTTCATTGTTTTTACTTTTTTGAAAAAAAGAATTCGTATTTAAAATCCTATATAACGCTATCGTAGAAAAAACTCTTTATGCCTGTCTGATCCTATTACTTATTTTAAAATTCTCTACTAGCGTAATTGAAAGTCCGCCAATACATAACAAGACTCTATCGGATATTCTGAAAAGAAATATACGCAGGTTTATCTTATCCGATAAAGCTTTGTTACCTTTTACAGGCCACTTTCTCGAAATTTTTGTTTAATTTTTAAATCAGCTTCTTCTATTTCTTGTATAATAGAGTGTAAATTTTTTCCAGCAAACAATTCTTTAACTAACTTTGCGGCTTTATAAATACTTCCGGTTTCATCTCTAATAAAAAGTGCCTTTTTGAGTACCTGCTCAAATAAACCCTCGTATTTTATTCCCGGCAGTTTTTTAATAGTATCTGTATTCTCCGTGCCTTTCAATGTAACTTCATATAAATTACTGAAGCTCTTTGGCCAATCCCTCCCCATTTTCATCGCTATTTTAGCATATTCATCAAGTCTGTAATCAATAATGTCAGACAGATCAGTATTTAATAGTTTATTACTGAACCGCTCAACAATTTTAACTTTAGCTAATTCGTAGAAATTTTTTCTTATATTTTCAGAAATATTCTCACTCATGCAATAATCAATGTAGAAGAATGTAGCAACGCATGTCTCAAATCTCGTAGCTTCGCCAAAAGCTCTTTCGGCAAGATTAAAAGATTTCAAGAAAACTCTGTAAGATGAATCTGCTATTTTTTCTAAACCAGAATATAAGTCATCTAGAATATTTTCTTTTTGATTGTTTTTTCTAAAAAAATCATAAAATCCCATTTTAATTTAATTTATTACCTCACCAACGTGTCAGGGGACGGTTCTTTGTCACACTTCAAGAATATAATTTATCTTATTGAATCGCCACCAGCATTCAAAGAAAATCAATATTTTCAAAATTTTATATGTCCTAACTAATATTAATTCTACAAAGAGTTTAGAAAATCCTTCTTTTTTTGAAAATAATTTTAATTTCCCTTAATAATCTATCGCCCGTATATATTCCCATCAATTTTACTCTACTCCAGCCACCCTAATTAACCCACCTAAATAACTCCGGTTAATCTACTTTACAGCGCCCGCCCGCCAGGAGCATTTTTAGCCTGGTTAAAAATATAAAGGCAGGCTAAATGAAATATTTCTTATCGTAGGGCAAAATCTCTATTTCTACTCACCGCATGGCCACTCTCTCCCTGATCATTGTTCCCTCTTCGTTTTTAATATTTTTTAGCAGTA
>CAZHOY010000211.1:0-3612 GCA_964534695.1 uncultured Actinomycetota bacterium
TGTACTTTCCTGTCCCGAAGCGATGAGCAAGGCCGTAGATTTTTATCTGAGAGGGTCAAATAAGTTTGATATGGGTATAACCAATGGTCCCAGGTCGATTATGATATGCCCGGAATGCAGTGGATTAATGGAGCCTGAGGGGGGCTGTTATATTTGCAGGAATTGCGGTTTCTCCAAGTGCTCTTAATTCTTATTTTCTACTCTTTTATAATCTTTTCCAGGGATGATTTATATACATTATAGCCAGCTTCAGAAAACAGTATCATCTGCACCAGTTCGATTTCCGGGTGTTCTTTTAAGAAACCAATGATGGTTTTGAGTGCAATCATTGATGCTTTTTCCACCGGATAACCGAATATCCCGGTACTTATGGAGGGAAAGGAAATACTTTTAATATTGGTTTTTAAGGCAAGAGTCAGACTGCTCCGGTAGCTATTTTTTAGTTTTTGGGGGTTATCTGCACTTCCGCCGTATATGGGACCAACCGTATGTATTACATATTTTGCTTTAAGATCATATCCCCTGGTCAGTTTAGCTTCACCCGTATTACAGCCTCCTTTGGTTTTACATTCTTCCCAGAGCCCGGGTCCTGCTGCTCTGTGAATGGCGCCCGAAACACCCCCGCCAGGAGTGAGCTCTTCGTTTGCGGCATTTACTATTGCTTCCGTATCCTGGGTGGTTATGTCCCCTGTTATTAATTTAAGGGTAGAGTTTCCAATTTTATGTGTTACGTGCATTGATTTAATTTGATTATTCCCACTTAAAGGTTTTAACTGATACGGCTGCTCCTACTACCAGCAAACCAAGGATTACGAGTATATCCAGCCAGTGTTCCGACCAGCTGTGGCCTACCCACAGGCCTTTCATGAAATTAACCACATAGGTAAGGGGAATGAATTTGCTTACAGTTATTACTTTATCTTTTAAAATTTCGAGGGGAAAAGTAGCCCCGGAGAGAAACATCATAGGGAAAGCTAAAAGCATTCCCGTTACCTGGGCTGTTCTGGCAGTGGGTGAGAGACTGGCAATCAGGTAGCCAAAAGAAAAAAACGATAAGGCACTGATGGTAAAGCCGGCCAGGATGCTGAAAACATTTCCCGCAAAGGTGACGTTGAATACAAATTTTCCTACCAGGAAAAGCAGTATCATGCCGGCAAATGATATTAAGTAATAAACAAAAATATTAGAGAAAAGATATACTGCCGGAGAAGCCGGTGTGGAAAAAAATCTTCTTAAGACTCCTTTTTCCCTGTCCTGGGCAGTGGCAATGGGAACACTCATAAGACCAACAGTGACTATAATAAGTCCGATATAAGCAGGAAGCATTATATCAATAAAACCCAATCCTCCATAATAGGGATCAGGCTCATTTCCCCAGATAAAACCAAAAATAAAAAGTAACATTGGGGCATAGACCAGGGTAAAGAAAACTGCTATGGGCTCCCTTAAGTATAACTTTAATTCAACTACCGTAAGCCTTAAAAGAGATTTCAAAATACTTCCTTAATTTCGTATTTCTTTTCCGGTAAGAGCCAGGAATACATCTTCCAGTGTCGCCTGTTCGGTTTTTAGATCACGGAAATCAACATTATTTTTAACCAGGACATTGACCGCATCCCTGACCATCCGGTTATCACGGCCGTAGATAATTATTTTATCATCTTTTTTTTCGTACTTGCTTATGCTGTTAATGGCTTTTAAAGTATCCAGTTCAAATTTACCAACTACATTGAATAAAAGTCGTGTTTCCGTATTTACACCCTTTATTAAATTTTTGGGTGTATCCAGAGCCATTATTTTTCCATGGTCCATTACTGCCACCCTGTCGCACAGCTTTTCTGCCTCCTCCATAAAATGAGTGGTAAGGAATATGGTTTTCCCCTTATCCCTTATGCTGTTTATAAGGTCCCAGGTTGTTCTTCTGGCCTGGGGGTCCAGACCGGTAGTAAGTTCATCGAGGAATATAAGTTCGGGGTCATTCAGCAGTGCCAGTGCAATAAACAGCCTCTGCTTCTGGCCCCCCGATAATTTATCAAAATAAGCACCTTGTTTTTCTTCCAGACCAAGGTCTTTGAGCAGAGGTCCGCTTTCTATATTTTTTTTATAAAAAGAGGAGAAAAGGGATATTGCTTCCCATACTTTTATTCTTCCCGGAAGCTGTGATTCCTGCAGCTGGATACCGATGGAACTTCTTAAGGTCCTTCCGTCGGCAGCCGGGTTTAATCCCAGAACTGTGAGGCTGCCCGATTCCGGTTTCCGCATTCCTTCTATGCATTCTATGGCAGTGGTCTTACCGGCACCATTGGGACCGACTAGTCCAAAGATTTCCCCCTTATATACTTCAAAAGAGATATCGTCTACTGCTTTTATCTTGCCATAGGATTTGCACAGGTTTTCTACCTGCATTATGCTCTTATTCATAAGATTTATACTCTGTTAAATATGTTTTTTAAATTATAATGATATTTTCAAAATCAAGCAAATGAATAATCAGATAAGTTTGTGTCTTAATTTTATACTTTATATAAATTTTTATATAATAAAATTTTACTTTTAGTAGTGATATTTAAAAAATGTTTATAAAAGGTGTCTAAGAAATGAAAATACTAATTGCTTATGCAACAAGGTACGGTACCACGGAAAAATGTGCAGGCATGCTGGAAGAGATACTGAAGGAAAAAGGGCATGAAGTTGAACTGGTGGATCTTAAGAAGAACATGAGAGTAAAGCCGGAAAACTACGACCTGGCAGCAGTTGGAGGGTCCTTTTTTATGGGCAGGATGAGTGGTCTG
Source organism: uncultured Actinomycetota bacterium (assembly GCA_964534695.1). Lineage (GTDB taxonomy): Bacteria > Actinomycetota > Humimicrobiia > Humimicrobiales > Humimicrobiaceae > CAZBSE01. The sequence continues at coordinate 2,793 of CAZHOY010000211.1, forward strand.
GTAAGGAAGTTCGTAAAGAGGAATCTAAGGACCCTTTTAAATATGAAAACGGGTGTCTTTATGTGCGGGGCAGAGGAAAATTGGGAAGAAGAGATAAAAAAAGGCTTCCCTGAGGAGCTGCTGGAAAAGACAGTTAAAGGTTATTTCGGTTTTGAGATGATCTGGGATAAGATAAGTCCTTTTTTTAGAAATACAATGCAGAAGGCATATAAAACCACTGAACCTGTTTCAAAGATAGAAGGGGAGAATATAGAAAAGTTTGCAGAGGAGGTAGTGGGGTAACTGGATTGTAAATATTACTTTGATATAAAAATAATATAAATTTCAAGAAGGCTAATTATTACTTGTCGGAAAAGTGCCATTACCTTTTTTATATGTATCTCTGTTAATTATTTCAGCCAGAACCTTAAGATTATTATAATATTCATCTATTTTTTCTTTTAAATGGGTTTATTTTATCTCTCCATATTGGAGTTGAGATATTTAAAATAATATAAGAATCAAAATATAATGCTAGAATTAATATAATTATATTTATTAAAATCTATATTTCTTATTCAATTCCTTCTATTGGAGAATGATCTAATAATTATGTTAATAATCGTAAAATGATTCAAGATAATTTATTGTGTTTAATAAGTTTAATATTATAATTATAGATAATCGCTAAGAGATTAAATACAATATTATAATTAAGTATAAAAATATCATAATAAAGATAGCCGTAACTATCATAAATTTGGAAGGCCATTAGGTGGGATCTAGTAAAATAAAAGATACAGAAAAATAAACTACCCGTTTGCTAAATATACATTGATAA
>CAZHOY010000212.1:0-3606 GCA_964534695.1 uncultured Actinomycetota bacterium
TAATGCCTGAAGCTGTGCGCTGTATAACCTTTTTTCTTAAGTCCGTATAAGGCAAAATACATTTTAAGTAGATTTACAAAGCTGAACTTGCACATCCTTATACCTTGCTCACCGATTATAAGTGTATCTATATCCTATTGGATGTAGATCTCGGCTTACAGACTAAGTAAGTGGGTCTGCAGCTGACAATAAGAATTCCTCACAGAGACGCCTTAAATTTGAGATGTCTGATATATTTAACATAAGTAGGATTTAGAAATTTTAGTACCCCATAAAGCTAAATAGGTATATTATATAAGAAATAATTAATAATCATTAATCTATAATACCGGGTATGGAAATTATTAAGTTTTTTGATACATATATAAACTCTATTAACGGGATAAGAGCCATCCTGGGAGCAGTTGAATTACTGATATTGGCAGGTATTGCTATTTTTGCATACAGATGCTTCAACAGAGTGGTTAATATTGATATTTCAGAAAAAAAAGTTTATAGGTTCGAAAATAGAAGATATGCAATATTAAGTGTCTCAATAAAAAACATTTCCAGGGTGTCCCTGACCAGACCAAAGATTATTATAACCAATTTTATATACAGAAATGATTTACTGAATTATCTGGGCAGCAAAGGGATAAAAAGTATTGGTGAGCTAGTACCGATTATTGGTATCGATAAACTGGATAAGGAAATCTTTAAATTATTTTTAAATCTTACTTTTGATATTAAAGAAAAATTAGATAATTATTCAAAAAATAAGTGGAGGAATTTACTGAAGAAGTTTTTCACGGTTTATAAAAAGACACTTTTGAAAAAAGCCGTAAAAAGTATCTTTGATAAGAATGATGAAGAGATTAAAAAAATTAGCAAAAACCGTAAACACCTCATAGAAGAATTCTGTTTAATCTATGATGTCTTGTGTGAATACATAGAACAATTCAAATTAAATAATAAAAATCTAGATGCTTTCTTCAAGTATATCGTTTCAGTAAGTTCTGAACGTGTCCTTAAAACCTCAAAAAGAATAATTCCAAACGAAAATATGGTAGTTGATAGGTTATATATTTTTTACAGTGGCAGTTTTATGCATCTGGGAGCACAGCTGAGATTTGGACGAATTAAAAAGGGAAGAAGGACATCAACTACTTTTGCCGGAATAGAAGATTTCTAGAGTTATTAGATTACTCGTATCTTAATGCATCTATGGGATTAAGCCTTGCTGCTCTCATTGCCGGATAAATACCGAAAAACAGGCCTATCATGGTGGAGAAGCTCAGGGCAATTATTATAGGAAGTAATGTAATAGAGGTATCAAGGACAGTAAATCTGGTAAGTATGGCCGAGACGGAAATTGCAAACAAGATGCCTAAAATGCCGCCAGTAATACTGAGTATGATGCTTTCTACCAGAAATTGTATTAATATATCTCTGTTCTTGGCTCCGATGGCTTTACGAATTCCAATTTCCCTGGTTCTTTCGGTAACTGAAACCATCATTATATTCATTATGCCGATGCCGCCTACAAGAAGCGATATACCGGCGATACCTGCAATGACTACTGTAAAGATGCTGGTAATATTATTGATAATACTGAGTATCTGGGTTTGATTCTGAACCCTGAAATCGTTTTTTTCCCCAAACCTGATATTTCTATGATGTTTGAGTATGGATTCAATCTCTGCTGAAGCGGCATCTATATCTTTTTCACTGATACTCTGGGCCAGTATCATATTATATGAATCCAGTCCATATAATTTGTTCTGGGCAGTAGTGACCGGCATGCTGATAAAATCATCCTGATCGTTGCCGAATGTATCAGTACCTCTGGTTTCAAGTGTACCTATTACCTTGAAATTCTGGCCGTCAATTTTGATTATCTTACCTATGGGATCAATTTTACCGAACAGTTTGATTATAACTGTCTGCCCAATCACCGCCACGTTTAAAGAATTGGAAACGTCGCTCCTGCTGTAGAATTTGCCTTCCTCTATTTCCATATTATAGAGTTCCCGGCCATTTTCCGTTGAGGCATATACTGTGGACTGGGTGCTTTTGTTAAGATATGAAACCACAGATGAACTGTAAACCACCGGGGCAGCTCCGGTTATTAGTGATGCTTCTCTTTCTATGGCTAAAAGATCATCTTCTTTAAGCTCGGCCTGCTGCATTCCCATGGCGAATTGCTGCCCTAAATTATCTTCTTCTTCAGGATTGCCGGGAGTTATTATGATTAAATTGGAGCCGATATCCTGGACAGATTGAATTATAGATTGCTGGGCTCCGGTTCCAATGGATAACATGGCAACTACTGCACCGACTCCGATTATGATTCCCAGCATGGTCAAAAAAGACCTCATCTTATTTAAAAATAATGCCTGGAAGGCAACTTTTATATTTTCCAGCAATCTTTTCATAATTTATACTTTTAAATTGAAGAAACTGAGATAATATCTCCTTCACCGAGCCCTGATTTTATTTCAATATAGTCGTAATTAAATACTCCGGTGGTAACTTCTTTTCTTTCTGTGGTTCCATCTTCATTTAAGATATCCACATATGATTTGCCATCCTCTTCGTATATATACTGTATGGGAACATACAGGACGTTTTCTGCACCGGAAGTAGTTATATCAAGACTGGCTGACAGGCCGTACAGCAGTTCGGGGCTGTTTTCTTCTTCCGGCTCTACTACAATTTCAAATGATACCACACCTCCGATATTGGTGGAGATGGGAGAAATTTCAGTTATCTTACCGTAAAACTGGCTATCGTAATAAGCATCCAGTCTTATATCCACTTCCTGCCCGATTTCCAGGCTGACTGCATCAGTTTCATTCACATCTGCCTTTATTATGAAATCACTGCTTATTATGGAAATTACAGGAATTCCCGGACTGGCATATTCACCCTGCCTGTAGCCGGAAGAGAGCACTGTTCCATTATAAGGTGCATGGATTATACTTTTATCAATATCCATTTTAGCCAGATTAAGGCTTATCTCGGAAAGTCTTAATTGTATTTCTGCCTGCTCTATATTCTTAGCGGCGGCATCAATCTGACTTTCGGTAGATTGAGTGCTGGAAAGGTTTGACCAGTAGGCAGAAGATTGATTTATCTGTGCCTGGTAATAAGAGCCTTCTAACGAACGAGATTGGGTTTCCGCTTGAGTTATCTGGAGATCAGTGGACATACCGCTCTCTTTTACCAGACCCAGGTATTCATTGGCATCTTCCAGGGCGGTTAAAGCATTCTTAACTGATTGTTCGGAGAGCCTGGTGTTTTCGGCGGCCAGCTGTATTGTGGTGTGGTTTACATCCAGTGCCTGCTGGTAACTTATCCTGGCAAGTTCCAGGGAGTTTTGAGCTAAATTTAAATTTTCCTCTGCCTGGGCAATAAGCAGTTTCTGTCTGCTGGTATCTATTTCAAAAAGTAAATCGCCCTTGCTGAATAGGTCTCCTTCATTCAGTGTGAATACTACTTTACCTGAAGCAGTAAGGGAGTAGCTGTGCTGGCTGACACTATCTACATATCCGCTGGCAGAAATAGTCTGTATAATATCACCCCTTGTTACTTCAAAGGTTTCAAAGTTTCCGACAGCATTCTCGA
>CAZHOY010000213.1:0-3605 GCA_964534695.1 uncultured Actinomycetota bacterium
ATAATAGCATCTCTCTCATTGTCTGCCAAAATCCTTAATACATCCGCAACCTCTTCGTACCCCATTCTATCTACAGACCTATCAGGATATAAATTTACTCCATCCTTACATCTAGCCAAATAATACTGCGTAATCTTGAATTGTTCCCTATGAATATCTAATAATGCCTTTGCATAATTAACCACATTCCCAGTATTCAACACAGTAGCTTCCTTCATCAAAACCAACACCCTTTCTTGTTCTTCTCTATTCCTTTCTTCAATTAATATTTTTTCCATTTCTCTGTAAATCATTTTAGTAATACTTGTATTTTTTTAATCATTGCTGGTAGCTTTAAATATTTTTTTATACCCGCAAGCTCACAGTACCTTTTAAATTCTTCAAACTCCTTTGGTTTGAAATTTTCAAGATTTAATCTGAATGATTCCAGCAGGGCTAAATCGAACTGTTTTAATCTTAGCAGTCTTAAATACATCCAGTCAAACAAAGCCTTGGCTTTTGTCGATTCTTTAATTATAAAACCATCCTTTTCCAGAATATTAAACCCTGTGAAAAGTTTATCCTTTATATTCCTGTAGATAAAAATACCCAGTTTATTCCTATAAATCCTGCTTGATTTAATGGTTATGGAATTCATAGAATAAATGGATTCTGTTAATATACCATGTTTTTGCAAAATATATTCGAGGCTTAGATATGACGGTTCCCTTAATTTGTTTGATATAAATTCCATATATGAAGTTTTATTCTGAAGCTTCTCAAAATAATTTGAAGTAACATAGAAGCCCTTTTTTAGCTGAATTAAAATACCATTTTTTATCCATCTGTTAATATCTGCAGAGAGGGCATTATTTTTAGCGTTGACATACTGGGATATGGTTTCCTTTTTAAAATAACTTAGATTATTCAGTTTTTTAATTTTTTTAACTTGATTCATAATTAGTATATATTATATACTAATTGTAAAACAAGTCAATTAATTAATTTATAAATCAGAATATATATGTGTCAGGAATGCATTAAAAGACTTCTAATGAATTTTGCAATCAATACTGCAGGAACAAAAAAAACTTCTTTATTTTCAATAATTCTTTTACCTGTATAATTCATGGTTACAATTATTGATGCAGTAATATTTTTATGTAACTCAAAAAATGAGCTAAAGCTTCTGGGTATTGACACGGCTGCTCTTGATGCTGCATCTGTTTTAAACATCTTCCATTTTACCTCAATTGGAATTAAGCCTTTCCCTGTTTGAATAATAAAATCAATTTCACTTCCCTGAAGAGTTCTCCAGAAATAAATTCTGTCTGCAGCCCCGGTGCTGTTTTTTATTTCATTAAAAACAAAATTTTCAATTATATTTCCGATATTATTTCTTAAAGAAATTTCTGAAAAATCATTCAATATAAAATTTGCAAGGCCCTGGTCAGAAAAAAATAATTTAGGCATTCTGGATATTTCTTTTCTCTTATTGGTATAAAAAGGTGGAAGCATTTTAATAATAAAAGTCTCCTGAAGAATTGTCAGGTAATTTTCTACCTGCTTTCGGGTAAGCCCGGTTGTGTTTGAAAGTTCATTTATGTTAATAAGATTTCCAATTTGTGAAGAAACGCATTTTAAAAGGTTATTATAGGCTATGATATTTTCACCGCTTATTAATGATTTAATATCCTTTTGAAGATATGAGGTATATATTTCATTTAACTCTTCTTTCTTTTCTTCATCTGTTGAAAGTTCAGCGGTAATTCTTGGATAGCCGCCATAATAAAGATATTTATAGAGGAATATGCTGTTTATAGAATTAATATTTTGAGGAGTTGCATTTTCCAAAGAGATATTTGAATATTTCTTGCTTTTATCTTCAAAATTTATAAATTCATCAAAACTTAAGTTATAAACGTTATAGATTTTTTTTCTTCCTGTTAGAGATTCCTTCATATGTTTTTGAATCTCTATGGAAGACGAGCCTGTCGCAAGTATCTTTACATTTTCGTATAAATCGTAAATTATTTTTAATAATTTTGTTGCATTCTTAATATATTGAAATTCATCTATTACAATAAATGTCTGCTTTGATATGTCCATGGAATTAAAATAGAGATATTTTGTAAAAGTCTCTATATTCTCAAAATTTGTCAGCTGTCTCGGGTCTTCACAATTTAAAAAAATCTTCTGGTTTATATGAATGTCTGTAAATATTTTTTTTGCGATAAATGTTTTTCCTACCTGACGGCTTCCAACGAGAATTATTATTCTTTCTTTCTCAAACTTGTTTTTTATTGTATTTAAAATTGTTCTTTTTATAAATGCCATGTTTAAAATAATACATAATATTATACAATTAGTCAATATTATATACTTATTATTAAAATTATTGCTAATATTATGTATATAATTAAAAAAATTTACACAAGACCTGTTTTTTTATTTGTTAAAAATTATTTACTTAAGATAAATAAATATTACTTTATTTTTAAAAAAGTTGACTACGAATATATGCTATAATGATATAAAATTATTTTTGGCAAAAGTATTTTTTTATTCCTGCGATTTAGGGTTATGAGAAAAGAAGAATATAGGAATAACAAAGGTTATGGTAAGAAAACTACTGATTCTCAATATACATTAGAAAAACTTCTTAATGTTGATATTAAAAAAGTTAAAGAGCCTCAAAAAATTATTAATGCTCTCCGGGATGAGATAGCAAAACACAATTATTACTACTATACTAAAGATAACCCCATAATAAGTGATGCTCAATATGACAGGCTCATGGGAAACCTTGAAGCACTTGAGAAAAAGCACCCTGAACTTATTACCGAAGATTCTCCCACCCAGCGAATTGGGGCTCCTCTGGAAGGGGGCTTTTCTACTGTAGAGCATGGAGAAAGGATGCTGAGCCTTCAGGATGCATTCAGCTACGGGGAGCTAGGAGATTTTCTTACCCGTGTGTACAAAGATCTTGGAAAGAGTGAAAATAAGGTGGAGTTTGTATGCGAGCTTAAGATAGATGGGTCAGCAGTCTCACTGGTATATGAAGATGGAAAGTTTGCAAGAGGAGCTACCAGAGGAGATGGTATCCTGGGTGAAGATATAACCTCCAACTTAAAGACCATAAAAGCAATTCCGTTGGGACTTTTTACAAAAAGCGGCCTTAAAATTCCTTCCAGACTGGAGGTAAGGGGAGAGGTATATCTTGCCAAGGATGAATTTAAAAGAATTAATACCGAGAGGGAGGAGGAAGGACTTCCTCCTTTTGCAAATCCCAGAAATGCGGCAGCAGGCTCACTAAGACAGATAGATCCAAGAAATACTGCCGGAAGAAGGCTCAATATATTTATATATGGAGTGGTTAATCCTGGTGAGCTAAATATTTCCAGCCATTTTAAGATGTTAAATTACTTATCTGAAGTTGGGCTAAAGGTGAATCCAAATATAAAAAAGGCAGTAGGTTTTGAAGAGATTAAAAATTATCTTGAAAGCTGGGAGGAGAAGCGTAAAAACCTGCTTTATGAGACCGATGGCGTGGTTATAAAAGTAAATGATTTTTCATACCAGCAAAAACTGGGCCAGACCTCCAGAAATCCAAGGTGGGCAGTTGC
>CAZHOY010000214.1:0-3600 GCA_964534695.1 uncultured Actinomycetota bacterium
GCACCGGACAGATGCCCTATTTGCGGGAATCCAAAAGAGATGTTTAAAAAGATAAAGTAAAATTTAAAACTAAAAAAGTGGAGGAACAGATTAAAGGGACTCTTTTCATTTGTGCAACCCCCATTGGCAATCTGGAGGATGTCAGCTTCAGGCTTAAAAGAATACTTGGGGAAGTGGATTTGATTGCTGCGGAGGATACCAGAACCATAAGGAAATTACTCAACAGATACAGTATTCCAAACAAGAATATTGTAAGCTACCATGATTTCAGCAAGATAGACCGCATTAATTATATAACCGATAAACTGGAGGCAGGGCTGAATATTGCCCTGGTTTCAGAATCGGGCATGCCCGCTATTCAGGATCCCGGTTTTAAGCTGGTAAACAGATGTATTGAAAAAGATATTCCTCTTACCGTAATACCAGGCCCCAGCGCTGCCGTAAGCGCATTGGTTCTTTCGGGACTGCCCACGGACAGTTTTCTATTTGTCGGTTTTCTTCCCAGAGCGAAATCCAGGAGGAAAAATAAACTTTTAGAGCTGGCTGCTGTTCCCTACACCCTTATATTTTATGAATCACCTAAAAGGATAGAAACACTGACCCAGGAGTTGATAAAAAAATTTGGGGACAGAAAAGCAAGCCTGGTAAGAGAAATTACTAAAATATATGAGCAGTCAATAAGGGGCAGCTTAAGTGAGATTCAGGCCCGGCTTAAAGAGAAAAAAGTAAAGGGCGAAGTTGTGCTGGTAGTTAGTGGTCATAAGAAAGAATTAATTAAAAGCTATACCCAGGAAGATATAACCAGGCAGCTGATAAGCCTGCTCAAACAGGGCATTTCCAAAAAGAGTGCCTTAAAGATTGTATTATCCAGGTATGACATAGACAAGCAAAAATTGTATAATATTGCAACGAAAATTTAAGCCAGAGGCACACCATCTTTGTAAAATAAAAGAGACAAAAAGGATAATATATATGACTGAAGAGAAATTTTATATTACTACCGCCATCCCGTATATGAATGCAAAACTGCATCTGGGCCAGATCTATGAGTTCATACTGACAGATGTAGTGGCTAGATTTAAAAGGCTTACAGGCAGGGATACTTTCTTTTTAACCGGATCCGATGAGCACGGTCAGAAAATAAATAAGAGCGCTGAAGAAAAGGGAGTTTCTCCAAAAGTTTATGTTGATGAGATGGTCGGGGATATGAAAAGGCTTCTGGAGCTATATAATATCAGCAATGACAGCTATATAAGAACCACTGACAGCAGGCATGAAAAAGTAGTCCAGAATATACTGGTAAAATTAAAAAGTAAAGGCGACCTTTATAAGAGCACATATGAAGGTAAATACTGTACCCCCTGTGAAACTTTCCTGCTTGATTCCCAGCTGGTGGATGGTAAATGTCCGCAGTGCAAAAGGGATGTGGAATTTGTAAAAGAGGAAAATTATTTTTTCAAATTGTCTGAATACGAGGATAGAATCATCAATCATATTGAGACCAATCCGGATTTTATAATCCCTGAAACCAGAAAAAATGAGGTGCTGGGGATTTTAAAGCAGGGGCTCAAGGATATCAGTATTTCCAGAACTGCGGTGAAGTGGGGGATCCCCCTGCCTTTTGACCAGGGCCATTATTGTTATGTATGGGTAGATGCCCTTATAAATTATATTTCAGCCCTGGGCTATAGTTCTGATAAGCCGGATTTGTTTAACCATTACTGGCCGGCGGACCAGCATCATATAGGGAAGGATATCTTGAAATTCCATGCTGTAATCTGGCCCGCTATGCTGATGTCTCTGGACATCGAACTTCCAAAACATATTGTGGTTCACGGCTGGCTTCTGATGGGAGAGGAGAAATTATCGAAATCCAAGGGAATTACCCTGGATCCCGATAACCTGTCGGACAAGTACGGTGTGGACGGCATAAGATATTTTCTTACCAGAGAAATATCATTCGGCCAGGACGGTTCTTTTACTGATGATGCCTTTATTAAAAGATATAATTCGGATTTAAGCAACGATATCGGAAATCTGGTTTCAAGGACTCTGGCTATGGTAGAAAAATACAGGGATGGCACAATCCCCGGAAGAGTTTCAAGCCCTGCTTTCGAAAAAAAATGGGATGAAGTTAAAGCTGAAGCAGTAAGGGACATAGATAGCTTTAAATTCTCCGAATACCTTACAGTATTATGGGAATTTATAAATATGGCCAATAAGCATATCGAGGACAGCCAGCCCTGGAATCTGGCAAAAGGCGAAAGTAAGAATGACCACCTGAAGCTGGATGCCGTATTATATGAAGTAATTGAAGTGATAAGGCTGTCGGCTGTAATGCTGGTGCCTTTTATGCCGTCAACCTGCGGTAAAATATTCTCCCAGCTGGGCATAGAAAAAGATATTGCTAAAATCACAATTGAGGGTGACGGAACCTGGGGTAAATTTGAGGGTGGGACCAAAATAGGAAAAAGGGAAATACTGTTCCCCAGAATAGTTGAAGGTAAATGATATTATGTATTTTATAGATACACATGCCCATATAGATATGTTAAAAAAGCTTACCCCTGCAGAAGCAGTGGCAAGATCTAAAAAAGAGGGCGTAAAATATATAATAAATGTGGGTACAAGCATAGAGAGCAGCAGGAAATCAGTAGAATTTGCTCAAAAATTTGATAGTGTATTTGCCAGCGTAGGCATACATCCTCACGATGCTAAAGATTTCGGCAAAGAAGAAATCAAAATCCTTGATTTACTGATCCGGGGGAAACAGGATACCGTAGATGAGAACGAATACAAGAGATACAGCAAGGTTGTGGCAGTAGGTGAAACCGGTTTTGACTTTTACAGAAACCTAAGCCCCAGGCTGGATATGGAAAGGGCCTTTGTGTCACAAATCGAACTGGCTTTAAAATATGATATACCGGTAATAATTCATGACAGGGATGCCCACAGGCAGACCCTGGAAGTGGTAAAAAAATATAACAGCAGGAAAAATTTCAGAGCCGTGGTTCATTGCTTTTCCGGAGATACCGCTTTTGCCATGCAGTGCCTGGATCTGGGGCTGTATATTTCCTTTACCGGTGTGATTACCTTCCCCAATGCCGGAGATGTGCTGGAAGCGGTTGAAAAGATACCCATGGAGCGGTTATTTATAGAGACCGATGCACCTTTTCTAGCCCCGCAGGCAGAGAGGGGCAAGGAGAATTACCCCGGATATGTGAAGCATATTGCCCAAAAAATTGCAGAGATTAAGAATTTGAGTATTGAGGAAGTTGCAGATATCACTTCAAAAAATGCACAAAAATTCTTTTCTATAAATTAAACTTAAAATAAAAAATGCACTCTTATATCAGCTCACCAGGTAAAACAATTGAGATTTTAAATAAATACAAAATAAAACTCAGGAAGAATCTGGGGCAGAATTTTTTAATTGACACCAATAGCGCCAAAAAGATAGTTTCCTGTGCCGGTGTCAGTTCAAACGATGTGATTCTTGAAATTGGAAGCGGAATAGGAAGCCTTACTGAAATTTTACTTACTGCAGCAAAAAAGGTTATCTGCGTCGAGGTAGATAACCTGATGATAAAGGCATTTAAG
>CAZHOY010000215.1:0-3594 GCA_964534695.1 uncultured Actinomycetota bacterium
TAATTGGATTCTTACTTGGTGAATAAGCGACAATTTCTGGTTTATTTCCACCAGCTAAATGTAATGCTCTTATGCTGTTCATAAGATTTAGCAGTTCTACAATTCTTAATTCATATAACCTATTCTGACGACTATCAAAACCTAAATCAATTAAATCAAAATAAGAATGATCAACATAATTTATTCGATTAGACAACCGTAATTTTGTTAAAGTTATATATGATGGTATTAATTGAGAAACAGATAATTTTGGAATACGAAGTTCGATAATACTATCAATAATTTTAAATTGATTTTGACTATTTTGAATAATATTTAGGCCAATACGTTTAAAATTATTTACATCATCTTGAATCACATTTGAGTGGATATTGCTGAATTGATTTTTTTTTAAAAAAATTTGCACTTCATGAATAGTACGCCATCTTTTTAAATATTGAATAATCAAGGCTCTTCTCGTCCTAAGATAATCTTTGTCTGTACCCTTAGTAGCTAACATTTCAAAAAAAATTCTTTTAGGTATTTTTTTGTGCCGGCTTTTAGCTCTTGATTTTCTATAAGAATTTATGCCATCCATTGTGATACCATAGGATTGAGGAATATCAGTCTTAATAGCTCGCTTATCTATATTTATAAGTACAGATTTCGTAGACTGTTTAATCCAATTTATTTGTTCATGCGATAACCAACCGCAAATCATTCTGGCATACTTATCGCTTGAACCTTCCCAATTTGCTAGAATATTATTCTTTTGCTTAGGACTAATAACTATTGCCTGTATTACTAAATGTTGAGGGTAAGTTGTAAAACCATCTTCTCCTCTGAACCCTAGTTCTTTTCCTAATTCAAATTTTGTAAGTGAAGGATTTTGTGGATTTTGACAATATGAATCATATAAAAGCTCTAAGATTCTTATAACTGGTGGATACTGTAGCAATACTTCTTTTAAGATATCATACTTTTTATTTAAATTAGTATTTTCAGTAAATTTCAAACCAATATCAGTAATTGAATATGAATCATCTTCCCGATAATACTTAATGAATCCTAACGTCTCTCCCCATCTAATAAAATTATTTGCAGGCCAGTCAGAAATAAAATTTCTTCTTTGACCTTTAATTAAAGCCTGTACAATGCCATTACATCTTGCGCTAGATCTTGGTTTAAAAGCACTCCCTATTAAACCTCTATAGCTAATTTTTGGATTGCCCTTATAACCATTCCTTGAGTTTAGTTCAGCAATTAAATCTAACCGTCCATCTTTCACCAGAATTTTATTAGGTATTAAATTTAATAATAAATTTTTGTGTGTATTCGTTTTCCTATCAAAAAGTTCAACCACTTTTATTAAATTTTCTAATTCACCAGGGTCTTGGATCCAACCTGTAGCTCGGCTTGTCATCGATTTTTCTATTCTTCCTTTCTAAATATCAAAATAAATTGATGCAGTTGATTACTTATATAAGAAAAAGGGTAACCATAGGGATAAAGATTTACTGTTTTATCATACCAAATTTTATAACCCTTAAACTTTAAATGATTTATCTCTGTTAGTTTGTTTACTACATCATAATGAAGCATCCCAAGATATTCATCAATTGGCTGAAAATCTTTTGTAAAAACTACTACATACCCTTTATTTTTTAAATAATTAAGACTTTTCCCAATAATAATTTTTAATTCTTCAAGAAATATAGGTAAGGGTTTATTTCCAATATCCTTACTCTCATTTGTAAATGGAGTAGGAGATGTATTTCTTTTCCTTTTTACTGCCTCACCAGTCTTCCTTTTTAACATCATATTTCCATATGGAGGATCTGTTAATATTAGATCAAACATTCTATGATTTATCTGAGAGAATTCTTCAATTTTTTTAGAATCACCAATTATCGCAATCTGCTCTTTTAAGCTCTCTTTTTGACAAACTTTTTTATATATATCAACATAACTTTTGGATAAATCAACACCCACGGCATTCCTATTTATCAAAGATGCTCCCAGCAAAGTACCCCCTACTCCCATAAAGGGATCTAAAATCCAATTATTTTCTTTTGTGAAAAATTCAATAAGTTTTTTCATTAATTGGGGTGGTTTTGGAGCAGGGTGTATCGATCTTAGTTTATGAGAAAAACCTTCTTCCCCTCTTGTACTGTACTTTGTTTCAAAAGCACTCATAATAAATTTATAGAATTCTATGTCTTGTTCAGTACTTTGTATAAACTCAACGGAATTTGTTCTATAAACCCATTCTCTACCAGTTAAGTTATTTAATTTATTTCGTTTGTCATATATTCCTCTATCCTTAAAATCAATTCCATACTTATTAATGTTATTATTTCCCTTTTTAGTAGGATAAAAAGATAATTGCTCAGATATCTTATAAACTCGCTCCTTAAATTTCTCATAGTCAATGCTACAGTACCTGCGTTTAGGTATCTCTATAAAATAGATATACTCTATTACATTCTTTTTAGATTCTACATTTGAATTACTTTTAAATCTTCTATAGTTTTCTTCAAACTTGGTATAATTTTTACCCTTTTTTTTAAAAATTCTGGATACTTCAGTCTCTGGGATAATACCTTCTGAGTTATAGCTCATTAAAATATAGTTAACCTTCGCTTTTATTATCAAATCTTCAAGAGCTTCGATACACTGGCCTTTTTGAGAAAATCTTGATTTATATAAATAATCATCTTCTCTTAGTCCGGTTTTCCCTTTTAGCTTTATCTTATCATTTTTAGCTATACTTTCTAAAACATGATAATTAGATATATATTGCCTTATGTTGTACGGAGGATCGAGATACAATATATCTGCTTCAATATCTTTTATTAATTCATTTGCATCTTTTTGAAAACAATAATGCTGATTTGTTGATAGTATAAATTTTGGAATCTCTAAAGTTAGAGAATTAAATGAACGTTTATCCCAGGATTTAAGATACGCACCATAAGTTCCTGAAATATTAGAAACAAAAGGAACTGCTTCCACTAATGAAGTTTTCAATATAATTTGTTCTATCTCTGAAATTAGATTGCTTTGCTTCCATAACGAGATGCTTTCTAAAATTCCATCAACCTTTCTAGCATTTTCATTAGATAAATACATTCTTTGGTATTTACCAAGAGGAGCATAATTCTCAAATACGTAACCTTCAATTCCTTTAACATTATTTAAATAATCTATTACATTCTCTAATTCTGTTTTAGAGAAGTCATAAATTTCTTTTTGTTTCAACCATTTAGTTAACAAAAGAAATTTAGGAATAGTATTATTCTCTATATATGTTTTCTGTAAAATATATGAAAAATAAAGATTATCATTCGAAATGATATTATAGCCTTGTCTTTTAAAATGTTGGGCAACTTTAGTAGTACCAGAAAAAATATCAAAGAATGTGTTGCCTTCTATCCCCATTTCTTTGATAACTCGTTCAATAAAAAATATCAAATTTTCCTTACTACCGATAAACCTCATAAGTCTTTCAAACCCTTTATATACACCTATTAATCCAATATATGTAGAAGATTTTACTAATATTTAAAATATTTTTAAGTGACAGAATATCATTTTTTATAATGTATATCATTA